>JAUNUZ010000464.1 GCA_030537915.1 Micrococcales bacterium | reverse complement strand
CCTGCCGAACGGCAGGCGCCCTGAAGTTGCCAGTTCCAACGGTCGGCGACCGGTCCGGGTAGACGAGAGATCTCGGCCACGTGAGGCCCCCTGTTCACTGTCGTGTCGGGCGATGTCGACTTGCTCCAGCCGCCGTCATGGGGCACTCTCGTAGGCAAGGTATCTCCTCCTCCGTGGCCCGCTCGCAGGTTTCCCGACGAGCAGGTGCAAAGGACGAGAGTCGTTCTCGAAAGGTCCTTGGAACTCGGCTGCACGACCCAGATACCCGCAAGGCGTGGGGCCCAAACCCCACGCAGTCGCGAATCGGCAGCCCAGCGCGTTCGCGACACCTGAGGACTTGGGGGATGACCGGTGATCTCGCAGTGGGCGACGCGACCGTGACGTCTCCCTTCAGTGATCCCGCGGATGGTAGCCCGGGGCGCGCGGCCATTCGTGGCGGCGATGGCGTAACGTCCGGCACCTCTGGGCCGATGGAGTCAGTAAGCGCCGGTTCACCGATGGCGGTGCTGGCCGCCGCGGCCATGTCCGGGGACTCGGCGGCACTAGAAGAACTCATGGTGGGGGTGCGCGATCGTGCGTACCGCTACGCCCGGGCTCGGCTGGGCCGATTCCCCAGAGCGGCCCACGCGGCCGAGGACGCAGCGCAGGAGGTGTGCATCGCCGTGCTGACCTCATTGTCACGTTACAACGAACGCGGTGTTCCCTTCGAGGCTTACGTCTACTCGATCTGTGCGCGCAAGGTGGCGGACGTGCAGCGCACGTCAATGCGCACGCCCGTCCCGACGGACGAGCTGCCGGAAGACGTCGACCTGGCGGCGGGCCCGGAGGACCTGGCGGTTGCGGGATCGGAAGCCGAGCAGGTCTGGGCATTGATGCATGAGCTTCCGGCCCATCAGCGTGAACTGCTCACGCTGCGGGTCGCGGTAGGACTGTCTGCCGAGGAAACGGCACAGACATTGGGCATGACCGCGGGGGCGGTCCGGGTGGCGCAGCACAGGGCTTTGGCCCGATTGCGTGCGCTTTATCAGAGGCGGGACAAGGGGGAGTCGTGAGACGGGACGAGTCATTGGGGCTCGGTGCCATTCACGCAGACGACGAGCTGCTCGATCGGCTCGCACGCCGCGACGACATCGAGTCGTTCGACGGTCTGGAGGCCCTGCTCGCGCAGTGGACCGCGCAGATCGATGGCGATGCGGAGGCGGTCAGCGATCGCACCGGGCCGTGGGGCTTGCGCGGTCGAGGTGGCCGGGCTGCGTGCGAGCACGAACTGCTGCCTGCCGTGCCGCGCACGGTCCGCGTCCCGGTGTCCAGGGCGGCGGCTATTGCCGGCGCGCTGGTCATCACGATGTCCGGCGGCGGGGTGGCTGCCGCGTTAACCGGTCAAGACGTGCCGCTCATGTCCTCGATCGTGGCCAAGGCGCGACCGGTGGCCCCGGTCGCCACCTCGACGAGCGTGCAAAAGATCGATGACGCAGTGGCCGCGGCGGTGGGCTCGCGGCTGCGCCACGGCCAGCCGCAGGAGGCGCGCAAGATCGTCGTCGCACTCCAGGACATCGCCGGATCCAACCCGGACCCGATCTTCGCGGCTCAGGTCCAGCAGCTCGACCAGGCCGTAGGCCAGGCGGAGATCCTGGCCGCTGGTGGGCCCGCCACTACGGCCTCCCCGACGGACCTGCCGAGCGTTCTCGCGCTCGGCCCGACGACGAGCGTGGCGCTTGGCTTGCCGTCCTCTCCTGCTGCTGCCCTCATCTCTGTCACGGCGGGGCCGTTGACCCCCACGACGTCCGGATCGGTCAAGCAACCGCCGGTCGCCGTCACCGCGTCACCACAGTCCACCGACGGCGACGGTCCGCGCCGGAGTCAAGCGCCGTCGACGAGCGCGACGATTCCCGCCACTGCGTCCGGCTCGGGATCTTCGAGTTCGAACTCGCCCGTCAATGGCGGCCCGACCGCAGCGTCGACGTCCGGCAGGCCGCCCCATGGCACGACGTCGCCGCCGAGCGGCACGCGCCCCACGATCGGC
>JAUNUZ010000463.1 GCA_030537915.1 Micrococcales bacterium | reverse complement strand
ATGATGCGGTGCGCCTCGACGGTAGGCCGTGGCTGGACTACCAGCACTTCTCGGTGATGCTGTCGAGCACGCGCAGACTGGCCCGCCAGGTGGTCTGGAATATCGACGTCGCCACCCTGCGTGCGGACATCCCCCGCTCGGGCCTGCGCTTCCAGGCCGACCCCCGGATCGCGCCGGAGCTGCAGGTCCTGGACGACGTCTACGCCGACAACCGCATCGACCGCGGGCACCTCGCGCGGCGCGCGGACCTGCTGTGGGGCGCCACGATCGGCGAGGCGCGCCGGGCCAACCGGGACTCCTTCTATTTCCCCAACATCACCCCGCAGATGGACAGCTTCAACCAGTCCGGCAAGGCCGGCGACTGGGGGCTCATCGAGAACTCGCTGAGCGCCTACCTACGCGACACCCCGCTGCCGCGCGCGACCGTCTTTGCCGGTCCCCTCCTGCAGGCGGACGACCCGCTCTACCGCGGGGTCGCGGTGCCGCTGTCCTTCTGGAAGGCCCTGGCCTACCGCGTCGAGGACGAGCTGACCTGCAAGGCCTTCCTCGTCACGCAGTCCCTCGCGGGTCTGGAGTCGATCACCTTCGACGAGCAGTACCTCATCCACGGCCTGCCGTTGCGTGACCTTCAGGAGCGCACCCAGCTGCACTTCGCGCAGGTGCTGCACGACGCGAACCGCGCCCCCACCGGCCTGCGGCCCACCCGCAGCATCATCGAGGATCCGTTCGCGATCGACTGGACCCGGTAGGCGGCTCGCTCGCGATTGCACGGCGTAGGCCCCGGCCAGCCGGCCTCTCAGGGGATTCTGTGGTGCGAGGCGGATAGTTGTTGGTCATGTCTGCACGAACCATTCCTGCGCCGGGCTCGCACGCCCGTCGCACCGTCCTGGGGGCCACCGTCGCGACGTTCGCCGGTGTGCTGCTCGACGGCTGCGCCTTGGGCGATGCCAAGCCCGTCACGGCGTCCGCTGGTGCCTCGACCGCGGGAACCGGACCGGCGGCGTCACCCGCTGGCACGACAGCTGGCACGACACGGCCGAGTCCGACTCTCGCCGAGACGAACGCCGGGACACCCTCGGCCCCGGGCCCGTCGATGCCGCCGCTGCGACCCGGGCCCGACATCACGCAAGGCCCGCAGGGCCGGCCGCAGGTAGCGCTCACCTTTCACGGTCAGGGTGACCCCGCGATCGCGCGCGCCGTCCTCGCCATCTGCGCGAAGGCCGACGCGCGCGTCACCGTCTTCGCCGTCGGGCAGTGGGCGCAGGCGAACCCCGACCTGATCCGCGAGATCGCGGCAGCGGGACACGATGTCGGCAACCACACGTGGAGCCACCAGGCGATGACGACGCTGGACGCGGCGACAGCCAGGAGCGAGGTGGCGCGCGCCGCGCAGGCCCTGGCTCGGTGCCTGGGACATCCGGGCCGCTGGTTCCGCCCTTCGGGCACCCGGTTCAGCACGCCGACCATCCGGGCGGCGGCCCAGGCGGCCGGCTATCCGCGGTGCATCTCCTACGACGTCGACCCTGAGGACTTCGCCGATCCCGGGGCGGCAGCGGTCGTGCGCCGGGTCGGCCAGGGCATCCATCCGGGCGCCATCGTCAGCCTGCACCTGGGCCACCCGGGCACCGTCACAGCACTGCCGCAGCTCCTGGCCCACCTGCGGGCGGCCTCCCTCGAACCGGTCGCACTCTCGACCCTCCTGCTGGCATGACCGGACGACCCCCGACCCGGCCCGCGCATCGCGGGGCCTCCTCGGCGCGTCGCCTCGCCGCCGGGCTGCTCGTCGGTCTGCTCACCGGCGTGGGCGCCTCGGCCTGCTCGACATCCATCCAGACGCCGGCCGGGAACTCTGCCGGGCAGGCCGGTAGCCCCAGCGGACAGGGCGCACCCGCACAGACCCCGCCGACCGCGAACGTCTACGCCGCCACGCGGGCCCTGAGCGGCGCCGCCACAGGAGCGAAATCGCTGGTCTACGTGCCTAATCAGAAGGCCTCGTCGGTCGACGTCATCGACCCGGCGACCGCCACCGTGGTGC
>JAUNUZ010000010.1:14228-14741 GCA_030537915.1 Micrococcales bacterium | reverse complement strand
CTGCAGACGCCGCAGCCGGGGGCCGAGCCGGTTGCGGCGCCCGAGCCGGCACCTGCGCACCCCGAGGTCGACCCGCCCGCGACGGCACCCGCAACCGTTCAGTCCAGCGATGCGGCCGTGGATACCGATCAGCAAATCAAGCCCGCCACCGCGGCTCATTCTGGACGAATGTCGGCAGCCGAGGCGCTGTCGGTGTTCCGCGCCCAGGCCCAGGCCCAGAGCGAGCCCAGGTCGGACCGCGACGCGGACTGAGGCCGTCCCCTCCAGGCCGACCACTGCACCGACTCCGGCAGAGCCGGTGCAGTGGTCGGCGAAGGATTCGCCGAACGCCTGTCAGCAGTCCCGGCTCGCGCTCGGCATGCCACCGCCCTTGACGCCGCCATCTCACGGGCCTAGGCCCTCATCGTGGTCAGCCCCCAGACGGGCTGCCTGGGCCACGCCACCCGAACGCCGCCAGCCGCTAGACAGAGTCGGCACCGATCACGGCTGCGGCCGCAGTGGGGTCGCTGCGGA
>JAUNUZ010000010.1:2457-14218 GCA_030537915.1 Micrococcales bacterium | reverse complement strand
CGCCGCCATCTCACGGGCCTAGGCCCTCATCCTGGTCAGCCCAGAGGCTGCCTGGGCCACGCCACCCGAACGCCGCCAGCCGCTAGCCGCTAGCCGCTAGACAGAGTCGGCACCGATCACGGCTGCGGCCGCAGTCGGGTCGCTGCGGAGCGGGTCGGGGGTGAGCTGACTCGCGTCCGAGCCGGTATTCGTGGGATGCCCGACGGCTGGTTCGTCCTCGTCGGTCATGGCACCGCGGAACTGGGAGTTGTAGAGGCGCGCGTAGGCGCCGGCCGTCGCCAAGAGCTCGTCGTGGGTGCCCTGCTCGACGATCTGGCCGTCCTCCATGACGAGGATGAGATCAGCATCCCTGATCGTCGAGAGTCGGTGCGCGATGACGAAGCTCGTGCGGTCCGTGCGCAGCGCGGCCATCGCCTGCTGGAGCAGCAGCTCGGTACGGGTATCGACCGAGCTCGTCGCCTCGTCGAGGATGAGCAGGCTCGGTCGGGAGAGGAACGCGCGCGCGATCGTGATGAGCTGCTTCTCCCCCGCCGAGACGTTGCCGCCTTCGTCGTCGAGCACCGTGTCGTAGCCCTCCGGCAGGTGCTGCACGAAGCGGTCGACGTAGGTCGCTTCGGCCGCCGCGTGGATGTCCTCTTGCGTGGCGTCGGGGCGACCGTAGGCGATGTTGTCCCGGATTGTGCCCTTGAAGAGCCACGCGTCCTGCAGGACCATCCCGATCTCGTCGCGCAACTCGCGCCGAGACAGGTCCGTGATGTCGATGCCGTCGAGTGTGATGCGCCCGGCATCGAGCTCGTAGAACCGCATGATGAGGTTGACCAGGGTCGTCTTGCCCGCACCGGTCGGACCCACGATGGCGACCGTCTGCCCGGGCTCCGCGACGAGCGAAAGGTCCTCGATGAGCGGCTTGCTCGGGTCGTAGGCGAAGCTCACGTGCTCGAATTCAATGCGCCCGCATGCACCCTCGATCGCAGGGCCGGACGCTTCGCGCACCTGCTCCGGTGCGTCGAGGAGCTCGAAGACTCGCTCGGCCGAGGCCACGCCGGACTGCAACAGGTTCGCCATCGAGGCGACCTGAGTCAGTGGCTGGGTGAACTGCCGGGAGTACTGGATGAACGCCTGGACGTCGCCGAGCGAGAGGGCGCCCGCGGTGACCCGCAGACCGCCGACGACGGCGACGAGGACGTAGGACAGGTTGCCGACGAACATCATGATCGGCATGATCATGCCGCTCACCGCCTGGGCCCCGAAGGACGCATCTCGTAGCTCGCGGTTGGTGACCTCGACGCGCTCGAGCACCTCCTCGCGTCGGCCGAACACTGTGACGAGCTCGTGCCCGGTGAAGGCCTCTTCGATCTGCCCGTTGAGCGCACCCGTGCGCTCCCATTGCCGGATGAAGAGCTTCTGACTGCGCTTGGCGACCAGGACCGTCACGCCGATGGACAGCGGGATCGATACGAGCGCGATGAGCGTGAGCAACGGCGAGATGACGAGCATGAGCACGAGGATCGCGACGACCGTGACGACGGCGTTGAGCATCTGCATGAAGGTCTGCTGCAGCGTCTGGCCGAGGTTGTCGATGTCGTTGGTGACCCGGCTGAGCAGCTCCCCCCGCGGCCGGGTGTCGAAGTAGCTCAGGGGCAGGCGGTGCAGCTTGTCCTCGACGTCGCCGCGCAGCCGGCGCATTGCGTCGACGGCGACATAGTTGAAGAGCCGTCCCGACACCCACATGAGCACTGAGGACACGACATACAGCCCGAGGGCCACCAGGAGCACCCGTGAGACCGCATCGAAGTCGACCCCGCGGCCGGGCACGACGTCCATCGAGGCCAGCATGTCGGCAAAGGTCGTCTGCCCCGTGGCGCGCAACTGGTTGACGACCTGCGCCTTGTCTGCGCCGGGCGGCAAATGCCCACCGATGAACCCCGCGAAGATGAGGTCTGTCGCCTGGCCGAGCACCTTGGGGCCGAGCGTCGACAGGATGACCGAGCAGACCGTCAGGACAAAGCCCAACGCGACCGTCATCCGGAAAGGCGCGAGCCGACCGACGAGGCGCTTGGCCGAGCCGCGGAAGTTCAGCGACTTCTCGACCGGGACCGCCATACCTGGGCCATGACCCGGTCCGCGACCGGGCCTGCCACCGGGGCCACCCGGCCGACCCATCGCGCCTGCGGGGCGAGTTGCCTCAGCCGCCTTCGCGTCGCTGCGTGTCGAGGTACTCATGCCGCATTCACCGCCATCTGGGACTCCACGATCTCTTGGTAGGTGGGGCAGTCTTCGAGCAGCTCGTCGTGGGTCCCCAGCCCGACGACGCGGCCGGCCTCAAGCACCACGATCTGGTCGGCGTCGACGATCGAGGAGACCCGCTGGGCCACGATGATGACCGTCGTGTCGCGCGTGACCGGCCGCAGCGCCGCGCGCAGTCGCGCGTCGGTGGCCAGGTCGAGCGCAGAGAACGAGTCGTCGAACAGGTAGAGCTCAGGCTTGGCGACCAGGGCCCGCGCGATGCACAGCCGCTGCCGCTGACCACCGGAGACGTTCGTCCCACCCTGTGCGATCGGGGATTCCAAGCCGTCGTCGAACTGACCGACGAAGTCGGCGGCCTGCGCGATCCGCAGGGCCTGCCACAGGTCCTCGTCCGTGGCGTCCGGGTTGCCGTAGCGCAGATTGCTCGCCACGGTGCCGCTGAAGAGGTAGGGCCGCTGGGGCACGAGACCAACGCGGCGCCAGAGCTGCTGCGGCTCGATCTCCCGAACGTCGACGCCGTTGAGCCGGACGTGCCCGCCGGTGGCGTCGAAGAGCCGCGGCATCAGGTTCATGAGCGTCGTCTTGCCCGAGCCCGTGCTGCCGATGATGGCCGTCGTCGTGCCGGGCCGGGCTGTGAAGGAGACATGTGAGACGACGGCCGCGTCGGCACCGGGGTAGGTGAAAGACACCCGGTCGAGCTCGAGCAGACCGCCTTGGGCGTGCAACTCGCGCGGGGCCAGGGGTGCGACGACGGTCGATTCGGTGTCCAGGACCTGCACGACACGATCCGCCGAGACCGCCGCGCGCGGGATCATCGTGGCGACCATCGTCGCCATCATCACCGACATGAGGATCTGGATGAGGTAGCTGATGTAGGCGAAGAGCGCCCCGACCTGCATGTTTCCGTCCGCGACACGGTGGGCGCCGAACCACAGCACGGCTACCGTCGAGACGTTCATGACGAGCATGACGATGGGGAACATGAGCACCATGAGGTTGCCCACAGCCAGGGTCGTGCCGGTCAGGTCACCGTTGGCGCGACTGAACCGCTCCTGCTCGTGGTCCTCGCGAACGAAGGCCCGCACCACGCGGATGCCGGTGATCTGCTCGCGCAGCACGCGGTTCACCGTGTCGAGGCGGACCTGCATCTGCCGAAAGAGCGGCACCATCTGGCGCACGACGAGCAGGATTGCGACGACGAGCACCGGGACCGCAACCGCCACGAGCCAGGACAGCCCGACGTCCTCACGGAGCGCCATGATGACGCCGCCGACCATGGTGATCGGGGCGCCGACGAGCATGATGCAACCCATGACGACGAGCATCTGGATCTGCTGGACGTCGTTGGTGTTGCGGGTGATGAGCGAGGGTGCCCCGAAGTGCGCCAGCTCCCGAGAGCTGAAGCTCATGACGCGCTTGAACAACGCCTCGCGGACATCGGCCCCCATCCCCATCGCGGCCCGCGCGCTGGCTCGCACTGCGGCGATCTGGGTCACGACCTGCAAGAGGCTGAAGCCGAGCATCCACACCGAGACCGACCAGATGTGCGCCGTGTCACCCTTGGCGACGCCGTTGTCGATGATGTCGGCGTTGAGGCTGGGCAGGGAGAGGCCGGCGATGTTGGCGACGAGTTGGAGCGCGACGATGGCGAGAAGCGTGCGGCGGTAGGGGCGCAGGTAGGTGCGCAGCAGACGGTTCAGCACGTCGCGTCCTTCGATTCTCTCGTTGCGGCAGTGATGGCGGCGCCCAGGGCGGCTGCCGGGGTGAGGCCGGGCGGCTCGGGTCGGCACAGGGCACCGTCGAGGAGGAGGTCGGTGACCTGCTCGGGGGTCAGGGGCCGGTCCCTGGTGACGTGGCGATGACATCCGCCGAACGCGAGCATCCGCAGCACGTGGGCGAACTCATCCGGCGCGAGCCGCAGCCGTTCGGCGTCGGCGGCGAAGATCGCGCCGAGACGTGGCGAGGAGTCCTGCGAACCCGGGCCCACCGATGCGCCAGGCTCGGGGCAGCCCGGGTGCTCGTGGTGTTGCGGCGGCCCGAGGATCCCCAGCGGTGCAAGGAGCACGAGGATGTCGGTGAAGCGCTCCATGAGCGCCCTCGTGACGAGCAGCGTTCGCTCGCGCAGGGGCAGCCGGGGATCGATGTCGGCGAGCCGGCTCGTCAGCGGGGCGGGGCAGACGATGGCGCCCACGACCGCCTCGACGAGGGCGTCCTTGGTGTCGAACGCGCGGAACAGGGTGCCCTCCGCGATGCCGGCGGCCCGCGCGATGTCCCTGGTGCTCGGAAGCTCCTGGCGCTCGCGTAGCAGATCGATCGTCGTGCTCACGAGGGCCGCTCGCCTGCTGTCGGGGGTGCGCGGGCTAGCGCGGCGTCTAGGCGCCCGGGACGGCGCCACAAGAGGAGTCACGGCGATCACAATACGCGGAGTGAGCGCTCACTCACAACCCCTCGTGCACCGGATGCGCGCATCGGCTCGCGCGAGCCTTCCGCAGTCTAGGAGGCGGGATCTCAAACGTCGATGCGCTGGAAACCCGCGTGCGAGCGGCTCGCGGTCGGCCCGCGCTGCCCCTGGTAGTGGGATCCACGCGCAGAGCTGCCGTAGGGATGCTGCGCGGCGCTGGAGAGCTGGAAGAAGCACAGCTGGCCGATCTTCATGCCCGGCCACAGCTTGATAGGCAGCGTCGCGACATTGCTCAGCTCGAGCGTTACGTGCCCGCAGAAGCCGGGATCGACGAATCCGGCCGTCGCGTGCGTGAGTAGCCCGAGACGACCGAGCGAGGACTTGCCCTCGACGCGAGCCGCGACGTCGTCCGGCAGCGTGAAGGTCTCGTAGGTCGAGCCCAGGACGAACTCCCCGGGGTGCAGGATGAAGGACTCCCCGGACTCGACCTCAACGAGGCGGGTCAGCTCCGGTTGCTCCTGCGAGGGGTCGATGTAGGCGTACTTGTGGTTGTCGAACAGCCGGAAGTAGCGGTCCAGGCGCACGTCGATGCTCGACGGCTGGATCATCGCCGCATCGAAGGGGTCGACGCTCACTCGCCCCGCATCGACCTGCGCGCGGATATCGCGATCTGACAGAAGCACGCCGCTCAGGCTACCGCTGGCCTGCCCCGGCTCGGGCCACGCACTGTCTCACCGGCGAATTCCTTTGTCCCGCAAAGCGCGCCGACGGTGGGCCAGCTCTGCGAGATGCGCTGGAACACCGAGATTGCCCGGCCGGGCAGCTCAGGCCGGGACAGATCGAGCCGAAGGGAGGATCGCGAGCGCATGCGAAGTGCCCGTTCATGGCGGCCGGCGTCGGAGGGGGCGCCGGTCGCCGTGGCACTCCTGGCAGGCCCGGGGCTCGCTCCAAAGAAGTCACGCGCCACCGGCCGTGACGAGCTGCCGACGACAGGACCCGCCCGCAATGACGTCTCGCCCAGCCATCACCGTGCTCGCCACCCTCAGCCTCTCGGCCCCCCTTCTCGGGGTCGGACCGGCATCCCAAGCCCAGCCGGCTCTGCCTGCCCTGGCCCCCGCTGCCGTCGTCACAACATCGGCACCCACGTCGACCCGGCCCGCGACCGCGAACCCGATCGCCCTGGCTCGCGCGATGGAGACCGCCGTCGCGAGCCAGCTCGCCTCGGGCGCGCGCAGCCAATACCTCGGCGCGGGCCTGAGCGGCCTGGTCATCGACCGCACGACGGGCCGAATCATCTGGTCCAGCAACGGCTCCCGAAGCCGGATGCCCGCCTCCACCCAGAAGGTCCTCACGGCCTACGTCGCGCTGCGCTCGCTGGCCCCGGGCAAGCAGTTGGTGACGGGGACGTGGCAGTCCCGGGCCAACCCCAACAACGTCTACCTGCGCGGAGCCGGGGACCCGACGATGACCAAGACCCGCCTGGCCAGCCTGGCCAAGCGCACCGCCGACGCGCTGCGCGGGCGGGGGCGCTCGGCGATCAACCTCTACCTCGACGACTCGATCTTCCCAGCCCCGACGTCCGCGCGCGGTTGGAAGGCGAGCTACCTGTCCGGCGGTGAGGTCCAGCGTGTGCGCGGCCTGACCCTTGCCGGCTACCGGGGTGCCGACGGTACGGTCGCCGCGGGCAATGTCTTCCGGGCCCAGCTGCTGCTCAACGGGATCACCGTCACCAAGTTCGGGCGCGGGGTCGCGCCGGCGGGTCGGGCCGCCCTGAGCGAGAGCTGGTCGGCGCCGGTGCGCACAGTGCTGGCGTCGATGCTGTCTGCGAGCGTCAACGACTACGCCGAGTACCTGCTGCGGCTCTCGGCGCTGGAGTCTGGCAAGTACCCGACGTGGAGCGCCTCGCTCGCGCACGCCAAGTCGGTCCTGGTGGCGAACCGCATCCCGACCGCCGGTTACGCCGCCTACGACGGGTCAGGCCTCTCGCGTGCCAACCGGATGCCCGTCAAGACGCTGGTCAGCACGGTGTCGAAGATGTACGCCAGCCCCGGCGACCGCGCGATCGCCTACGCCTGGGGCGCGACGCCGCGCGCGGGGCAGACCGGCACCCTGCGCACCCGCTACAAGAGCGCGGCCCAGCGCTGCGCGACCGGCAAGGTCATCGCCAAGACCGGTACGCTCGGCGACGCCGTCGGGCTGGCCGGCGTCGCAAAGGGCGCCGACGGCCGCGACCGGGTCTTCGCCTTCCTGCAGAACGGCAACAGGAAGACCGCCTCGGTACGCAATGCGCTCGACACGCTCGCGACCGCAACCGTCGGGTGCTGACGATGAACCGATGCCGCTGGTGAAGGCGACGCAACGCGTCGGGTAGGCTGTCCGCGTCGCGCGACCGCAGCACTTGGGTGGAGCGCGATCCGTCGCATCAGACGCTTTCGAGGGCCGCGAACATCCGTCCGAAGAACATCGTCTGAACTGCGAAGGCGCGAGCGTAGTTCAATGGTAGAACATCAGCTTCCCAAGCTGAACACGCGGGTTCGATTCCCGTCGCTCGCTCTGTTGACCCACCCGGCGCCGCTCGCCGCAGCTCAATCGAGGGCCGCCTCCAACACCGTCTGCATCCGCCGGTCTCCGTCCGTGATGCGTTGGGTCTCCCGGCCAACCAGGACCCCGTAGGTGTAGGTGTCCTCCCCCGCGGCACGCGCCTCCCGCGACATGCGTCGCAGGATATCCCGGGCGACGACCGCGTCCTGATGATCCCCGAGCAGCTCTTGCAGGTCCACCCAGGAATCGAGGCCCGCCGCGCTGGCAGCCTCCTGCTTGGTCATCCCGTGAGCGTCAGCAAGGATCGCGCCGTGCCGGGAGGCCTCGACCGCGTAGCGCGCGCCCTTGGCCTTCTTGCGCACCTCGTGCAGAAGGAACTCGCGCTGAGCCGGGTCCCGCGCCGCGTCCGCACGCACGGCCCGCCTGCGCACGCGACGTCGGGAAGCCTCGAGCAACTCGCGCAGCGGCGGTGCCCCCGCCAGGTCATCGGGTGACACGGCGTCGCCCAGCCAAGGCATGTCGAGAACGAAGTCGACGAGCCCGCTCTGCAGCCGGGCGAAGCGCGGCCCCGACATCTCCTGAACCGCGTGCGCGTGCGCTTGGGCGTGGGTGGCGTCCAGGGTCCGGGCCATCCGGCGGCGCACCGGGCCCCGCATGTCGATCCGAGGAATCTCCTCTTGCGCCCGCAGGAGTCGCTCGCGCACCACCTCGCCGTCTCGGGCGCCCGCCAGGGTGCGGGTCAGCCAGCGCACCTGCAGTCGGATGGCCTGGGTGCTCTCGGGGTCGAGCCAGGGACGGACGGTCCGCAGCGTGGCGCGCAGCCGGCGCGTGGCGACTCGCATCTTATGGACCGCGTCGGGGGCATCCCGCAGCACATCGGCCTCGAGGGCTTGGATGACACCGACCTGGGCCGCCAGGTAGCGCCACACCGCGAGGCGCTCCCCGGAGGGGTCCGCCGCGACGAGCGGGGGGACAGCGACCGAGGGGCCGGGTCGCAGACCGAGGCCGTCCAGGGCGCGACTCAGCTTCGAGGGAGCGTGCGAACGCTGGAACCCCGCGGCCTCGAGCGCCGCCGCGATGGCCGCGAGGTCGGTGGCGTCGCCGTCGGCGAGCTCGAGTTCGAGCTCACGCCACGTGACGAGCCCGGCCTGCCCAGTGCCCGAGCCGGTCGTTCGTCCGGGCCGATGTGCCTGGACCGTGTCGTCCTCGAGCAGCGCCAAGACCCTCCCGTCGTCGCAGAGCAGCTCACGACGGACCCGGACGGTGCGCAGTAGCGCAACCGGTAGGAGCAGCTCACGCCCGACGATCCCGGCGACACGCTCCCGCAACGACATCGGCAGCGGAGCCCACACCGACCCCACCGGCTCGTGGAACTCCCGGCGCACCGAGGTGTCCAACGAATCGAGCGCATCCGCGCTCGCACCGGGCGTCTTGAGGTGCCACCCGGCGTCGGTTCCGCCGGTGCGCCGACGCAGCGTGTGTCTCGCGTCGAGAAGCGTGAGGTCAGGGGTGTCGTGATAGGTGGCCGTCTGCGTCATCCGCCGAGCCGGACCTATCCGGCACACCCGCCCGACACCGCTGAGCCGGGGCAGTCGCGCGCCGGGTGGCACCTCGAACTTCAGCTCGGTCTCCACGACGCCCTCATCGGGCCCCTGCGCGAGCTCGGACCGGGGCTCGGATGATCCCTGTGACATGCCGCCTCCTCGTCGTCGGCCCGCACCCCACGCCCGCCCTCCGCGAGGACGAACTGAGCGCGGACCGGACCACTGAGTCTAAGTGTTCGCCGTCCCTGGCGGCGGGCCGACCAGCCCTCTTGCCAGCGCGGTGGCCCACAGGCACAATTAAGTTACTGATGAGTAGGGGCTGCTGTTCACCTACTGGGTCACCGACTGCGAACGACGAGGTAACCGTGAGTCACTACAAGAGCAACGTCCGCGATCTGGAGTTCAACCTCTTCGAGGTATTGCACCGGGACGAGCTGCTGGGCCAGGGCCCGTATGCCGACGTCGACACCGACACCGCGCGCGAGATCCTGCACGAGGTAGCGCGGCTCGCCGAGAACGAACTCGGCGACAGCCTGCTCGACTCCGACCGCAACCCGCCGGTCTTCGATCCCGCGACCCACTCCGTGACGCTGCCGGAGTCGTTCAAGCGCTCCTACCAGGCGTATGTCGATGCGGGCTGGGGAATGCTCTCGGCACCGGCCGAACTCGGCGGCACCGTCGTCCCTCCGACGCTGAAGTGGGCGGCGGCCGAGCTCGTGCTCGGCGCCAACCCGGCCGTGCACATGTACTCGGCCGGCTTCGGATTCGCCCGCGTCCTCTACGAACTCGGCACGCCGCAGCAGAAGCAGATCGCCCGGCATATGGTCGAGAAGGAGTGGGGCTCGACGATGGTGCTCACTGAGCCCGACGCGGGCTCCGACGTCGGCGCCGGGCGGGCCAAGGCCACCCCCAACGCGGACGGCACGTGGAATATCACCGGCGTCAAGCGATTCATCACCTCTGCCGAGCACGACCTGAGCGACAACATCATCCACCTCGTGCTGGCTCGCCCGCGGGGAGCGGTCGCCGGCACGAAGGGGCTCTCGCTCTTCTGCGTGCCGAAGTTCCACGTCGACCCGGACACCGGTGAGCTCGGTGAGCGCAACGGCGTCTACGTGACGAACCTCGAGCACAAGATGGGGCTCAAGGTGAGCACGACGTGCGAGCTGAGCTTCGGTACGAAGCAGCCGGCGGTCGGCACCCTGGTCGGCGACGTCCACGACGGCATCGCGCAGATGTTCCTCATCATCGAGTACGCACGGATGATGGTCGGCACCAAGGCGATCGCCACCCTGTCGACCGGTTACCTCAACGCCTTGGCCTTCGCCAAGGAGCGCGTCCAGGGAGCCGACCTCATGCAGATGGCCGACAAGTCCGCGCCGCGCGTGACGATCACGCACCACCCCGACGTCCGCCGCTCGCTCATGCTCCAGAAGGCGTATGCCGAGGGCCTGCGGGCACTCGTCCTCTACACCGCATCGATGCAAGACACCGCCGAGATCTACGAATTGGGCCGCGGCTCGAACGCCGGCCAGAGCCCCACCGACGAGGTCGACCCGGACTCCGAGGTCGGGATGGCCGCTCGCGTCAACGACCTGCTCCTGCCGATCGTCAAGGGGGTCGGGTCGGAGAAGGCGTGGGTGCTGCTCGGCACGGAGTCGCTGCAGACGCTCGGCGGGTCGGGCTTCCTGCAGGACTATCCGATCGAGCAGTACGTGCGGGACGCCAAGATCGACACCTTGTACGAGGGGACGACGGCCATCCAGGGCATGGACTTCTTCTTCCGCAAGATCGTCCGCGACAAGGGCGGCGCGTTCGGCTATCTCGCGGCGCAGATCCAGCGCTTCGTGACCGACGGACCGGACGCGCTCGGGGCCGAGCGCAAGCTGCTCGGGCGCGCCGGCGAGGACGTTCAGGCGATCCTGGGCTTCATGGTCGGCGAGCTCATGAAGTCCGATCCGCGCACGGGGGAGGACAACGACCCGCGCAACCTCTACAAGGTCGGGCAGAACACGTCCCGGCTGCTACTCGCGTCGGGTGACGTCATGGTCGGATGGCTGCTCCTGCGTCACGCCGAGATCGCGCTGACCGCGCTTGAGCGCGGTAACCTCTCCCAGGCCGACACGAACTTCTACACCGGCAAGGTCGCGGCGGGCCGGTTCTTCGCCCGAAACGTCCTGCCGCGCCTAGCCGGCGAGCGTGACATCGCGACCCACACCGACAACGCGCTCATGGACGTGCCTGAAGCAGCCTTTTGACGGGCGGGCGCCGCGATCCGCCGCGGGGGCCCGCGTTAACAGTCAATTCGTTAGTGCTTGACCGATAGCAAACTGACACTCTGTGCGGCGCTTCGCCACCTAGCCCCGCGATCGAGGGATTCCCCGCAACTTCAGCGGCCTGCAGCGCTCCAGGCCGGAGCGCAGGCGTCGAGGGACGTCTGTGGAGTGCTCGGCGTGACCTCCCGCGGACCACGACGACCAGGTCAGCGGCCGCAGGCCTCGACACCTCGGCGGACAGCTCGTCCCGCGCACCCGTTGGGACGTGACACTGTTGAGCAGCGGCGAAGTCGTCGAGCTCGTCACCGCCGTTCAGGGAGGCTGACATGAGCACCACCACCACGGCGCCGGCCGGGGCCCCACAGCTCGAGACGACCCTCGAGCCGCTTGTCATCGCCGACGAGGCGGGCTATCACGCGCGAAGGGCAGGGCAGATTCACCAGCAGCGGCGCGCCCTGGCCTCCTCACCGATGGACGGGCGGCCCGGCCTATGAGCTTGCCGCCGCTGGTCGAACCGATCCCGGCACTGTCGCCGAAGCAGGCGCGCCGCTACTCGCGCCATGCCCTCCTCCCGGGCATCGGGGGGCTGGGTCAGCGCCGACTCCTGGCCGCCAAGGTGCTCGTCATCGGCGCGGGTGGTCTCGGCTCCCCGGCCCTCCTCTACCTCGCCGCGGCCGGCATCGGCACCCTCGGCGTCATCGACGATGACGTCGTCGAGGAGTCCAACCTGCAGCGCCAGGTCATCCACGGGG
>JAUNUZ010000010.1:0-2445 GCA_030537915.1 Micrococcales bacterium | reverse complement strand
CTCGACCCGGACATCGAATTCCACGCGCACGCACAGCGGCTCACCGTCGACAACGCCCTCGAGATCGTCTCCGGCTACGACCTCGTGCTTGACGGCGCCGATAACTTCGCGACCCGCTACCTCGTTGCCGACGCCTGCGAGATCCTTGGCATGCCGTGCGTGTGGGGGTCGATCCTGCGCTTCGACGGGCAGGTCAGCGTCTTCTGGCCCGGGCGTGGAGCGCTCTATCGCGACCTCTTCCCCGACCCGCCGGACCCCTCGCTCGTGCCGTCGTGCGCCGAGGCCGGGGTCTTCGGCGTGTTGTGCGCCTCGATCGGCGCGGCGATGGGCACCGAGGCAGTCAAACTCATCACCGGGTCCGGGCGCACCCTCGTTGGCCGGCTCCTCGTCTACGACGCCCTCGCTGCCAGCTGGCGTGAGCTGAAGGTTCTCCCCGATCCGGGCCGCGAACCGGTGACGCGGCTGGAAGCGATCGAATTCGCCTGCATGCTGCCCGAGCCGGTGCGGCCCGACGGATCCGAGATCGACGTCGCGGCCTTCGACGAGCTGCTTGCCCGCGCAGCGCGGGGGGACCTCGATCTCGAAGTCGTCGACGTGCGGGAGCCGGGTGAGTTCGAGCTCGGGCACATCGAGGGGGCTCGCCTCGCACCCAAGGACGAGATCCTCGCCGGGCGTGTCGAGCTGCCGCGTCATCGGCCGATCCTCCTGCACTGCGCCGCCGGGGCACGCTCCGGGCAGATCCTGGACCACCTGCTCGCCTCCGGCTATACCGACGTGCGGCACCTGCTCGGCGGCTACGACGCCTGGGAGCGCGCCCACCGCTGAAGGACCCCCAGGGCGTCATCGCGCGACAGCCCGACTCTCCTCGACGAGCCCACCGCCTGCATCTGCGCCGGTATGGACCGTCTCGTCGCGGCGTCAGGGTGGGGCGCGCCCAACGACGATGCGCTCGCCGACGTCGTGCAGGTGCGGCGGGGCGAAGCGGCCGGTGCGCAGTCCGAGCTCCTCACCGCGTCGGGGGTTCCTGCGGGCGTCGAGCAGAGGCTCGGCCCGCAATCCTCGACCTAGCGCCGCCCGGCCCTCAGGGTCGGCAGACGCCGTCTTCGCGAGCCGCCTGCGCCGTCGCGGCGGCGACGGCGGGCGCGACACGCTCGTCGAACGCCGAGGGGACGATGTAGTCGGGCCGCGCCCCGTCGCCAACGACCGCGGCGATCGCCTGCGCAGCCGCGAGCTTCATGTTCTCGGTGATCCGGCGCGCCTTGGCGTCGAACGCGCCGCGGAACATGCCGGGAAAGGCGAGCACGTTGTTGATCTGGTTCGGGAAGTCGCTGCGGCCCGTGGCGATGACGGCCGCGATGTCTTGGATCAGCTCCGGGCGGATCTCCGGGTTCGGGTTGGCCATCGCGAAGACGATCGGATCCCCGCTCATCGACCGGACGTCCGGCACGGTGAGCAGATCCGGCCCGGCGAGGCCGATGAAGACGTCGGCGCCGGCGATGACGTCGGTGATCGTGCCGGCCAGCCTGTCCGGGTTCGTGTTGCCCGCGAACCACTGTTTGCTCGCGTTGAGGTCGCTGCGCCCCGTGTGCACGGCGCCCATCCGGTCGACGCCGACGATATTGCGGACACCGGCGGCGAGCAGCATCTTCGACACCGCGACCCCCGCCGCGCCGACACCCGCGACGACGACCTTGACGTCTTCGTGGCGCTTGCCGACGAGCGTGAGCGCGTTCTGCAACGCCGCGACCGTGACGATCGCCGTGCCGTGCTGGTCGTCGTGGAAGACCGGGATGTCCAGGGCTTCGATGAGCCGCTCCTCGACCTCGAAGGCCCCCGGGGCCGCGATGTCCTCGAGGTTGATCCCCCCGAAGCTGGGCGCGAGCTTGCGCACGAAGTCCACGATCTCGCTGGGGTCCTTGGTGTCGATGCAGATCGGGAACGCGTCGACGCCCGCGAAGTGCTTGAAGAGCATGGCCTTGCCCTCCATGACAGGCATCGCTGCGTGCGGGCCGATGTCGCCGAGCCCGAGCACAGCGGTGCCGTCGGAGACGATGGCCACCGTGTTCTTGCGGATCGTGTAGTCGTGCGAAAGCTCCTGGTCGCGAGCGATCTCCATGCACACGCGGGCGACGCCCGGGGTGTAGGCCATCGCGAGGTCGTCGTAGTCCTGCAGCGGCGACGTGGCGACGACCTCGATCTTGCCGCCCGCGTGCATCTCATAGGTGCGGTCGTGCCACTCCAAGAGCTCGACGCCGTCGAGTCCCTCGATGGCGGCCCGCACCTGGCCCTGATGCTCCTGGCTGCCGCAGTAGATGATGAGGTCGTCCTCGAGATGGGAGGTCTTGACGACGAAGCCCTCCAGCCCCGTGATGTTGGCTCCGACCTCGCCGATCGCTACCGCGAGCCGGCCAAGAGATCCGGGGCGGTTGACCATCCGCACGCGGA
>JAUNUZ010000462.1 GCA_030537915.1 Micrococcales bacterium | reverse complement strand
GGTGACGGTGGTCTGTCGATGCTGCTCGGCGACATGATCACTGCCGCGGACCTCGGACTGCCCCTGAAGGTGATGCTCTTCAACAACTCCACGCTCGGCATGGTCAAGCTCGAGATGCTCGTCGACAAGCTGCCAGACTTCGCCGTCGATGTGCCCGACACCCGGTACGCCGATATCGCCAAGGCGATGGGCTGGCACGGGGTGCGGGTCGCGGATCCGAAGGATCTGCGCGGCGCTATGACCGACGCGCTCGACCACCCCGGCCCGGCGCTCGTGGAGATCATCACCGACCCCAACGCGCTGTCGCTGCCGCCGAAGATCACGAGCGAGCAGATCTTCGGCTTCGCGAGCGCGATGAGCAAGATCGTGATGAACGGCGGGGCCGGCGAGGCGGTGTCGATGGCGCGTTCCAACCTGCGCAACATCCCCCGCGCCTGAGCGGTGCGGCACGCCTGTGCGGCGCACTCTCTCGTCAGCGTCGCGGACTACCAGGACAACTCCTGGCACGCCGAGGCGTCGGCTTCGACCTGCAGGGTGGCGTGGTCGATGCCGAACCGATCGCGCAGGACCCCCAGAGCGCCGGCGAGGACCACGTCAGTGGTGGCGCCGGGCGTGGCGAGCAGGTGAGCGGTGGCGACGTTCATGCCCGAGGTGAGGGCCCACAGGTGCAAGTCGTGGACGTCGCGGACGCCGGGCACGGCCTGCAGCTCGCGCAGCACTGCCTCCGGGTCGAGGTCGGCAGGGGCGTGCTGGCCGAGCACGGTGAGCACCTCGCGACCCAGCACGATCGCACGCACCGCGACGAAGGCGGCGATAGCGAGCGCGATGACGGTGTCCCACACCGCTAGGCCGGTGCGGGCGACGAGCAGGCCGGCGACGATGACACCGATGGAGCCGACCGTGTCGGCTACGACCTCGAGGTAGGCACCCTTGACGTTGATGCTCTCCGAGGCGCCGCCGCGCAGCAGGAGGAGCGCGAGGACGTTGACGACGAGGCCGATGCCGCCGACCAGGAGCATCGGACCAGCGTGCAGGTCGGCGCTGTCGCCGCGTCGAGCCAGAGCCTCGGCCGCGACGTAGACCGACGTGCCGAGCATGAGCAGCACCGTCAGCCCGGAGGCGAACACCTCGGCCCGGTACGACCCGAACGTGCGGCGCCCGGTGCTGTCGGGCCGAGTGGCGATGTGTGTCGCGGCGAGCGCGGCTCCGAGCGCGACGACGTCGGCGGCCATGTGACCGGCATCCGAGAGCAGCGCGAGCGACCCCGTGGTCAGCGCAGTGATGAGTTCTACGACGAAGTAGGTGGCGACGAGGGCGAAGCTCAGCGCGAGCCGCCACCGGTGCCGAGCGCCGGCGTGAGGGTGGGAACGACCGTGTCCGTGGGTATGTCCCATCAGCGGGATCCGTCCGGTTTGGCCAAGCCGGCGGTGGGGCACAGCACGACGGCATCTCTGGTGGCGGCGAGCAACTGTTCGGCGGCCGCCAAGACCTGCAGGACCTCCTGGGGACGAGTCAGTGAGAACACCGACGCCCGCCCGTCGGGCCGCGACGTGACCAGGCCGCAATCACGCAGACAGGCGAGGTGTTTGGACACCGTGGACTGGGCGAGGTCCAGGTGCGCGGTGAGTTCGACGACCCGGTGCTCCCCGAGCAGCAGGTGCCGCAGGATCGTCAGTCGGGAGCGTTCGCCCATCGCGTGGAACAGGCAGGCCGCGGCCGTTGCCGCCTGTTCATCGACGGACACCTCGGGCAGCCCAGGCAGCTCGGTTATCTGACCGCCCGCATCGTCGCTCCCTCGGTCGAGGCGAGTAGTCATGTCATTCAACGCCATGCGGCGATGATACCGCCAACTGGCGGATTCTGGACCGGCGAGAGCGGCTTCGGCTTCGCCGGCGCGATGAACAAGACCCGCCGGACCGCTGGGACGGGCTCGCTTCGCACTAACCCGCTCAGCTGCTGCGCGCGTGAGCCGGTCGCTCCCCCAAGGGTCAGGCGTAACGGGCCAGCGCCCGCAGGGCGGCGTCACCGTAGGAGCCGC
>JAUNUZ010000461.1 GCA_030537915.1 Micrococcales bacterium | reverse complement strand
TGGCAACGCTCGTGGAGGCCTGGGCATCCGAACCGGCCCTGTCGAGCCGTTGCAACCTGCTCGTCGTCGGCGGTGACCTGCACGCACCCTCCGATGACGAGGCCGAACAACTCCGCCAGATCGACGCCGTGATCCCCCGTGCCGATGGTCCCGCGCGCGGACTCCTCCTGGCCGGGCACCGGCCCAACGGCGTCGTCGCCGTCTGGCTTGCGGCGGTCCGCCATGGTCGTCCCGGGCTTTCCTCGCCAGCCGGCGTCTACGTGTCCGCAAGCCTCAAGGAGGAGTTCGGGATCGCCATCCTCGAAGCAATGGCTTCCGGCCTCGTTGTGGTGGCCCCGAGTGGCGGGGGACCCTCCACGTACGTGGAGGACGGCGTCACCGGTGTGCTCGCCGACACCAGTTCACTGCCCACCCTGGGCGCGGCGCTGGCCTCCGCCCTGGATCTGTCATCCGCACCGAATGCCGCTGAGCGGGCGGACAGGGCGCGAGCCCTGGTCACCGAACGTTTCAGCATCCAGACCATGGCATCCGCACTCGCCACCATCTACACGGAAGTCACCCATGACCCTGCTCGTCATCAGTCCCGACTACGCCTCGCACCTCTACCCCCTGGCCACCCTGGCGACGGCGTGGCAGAACGCAGGTGAGCGCGTCGTGGTTGCGACGGGACCCGCGACGGATCCCATCGTGCGCCAGTTCGGGTTCGAGCGCGAGAACCTCCAGCTCAGCCGTGGTTCGAACCCTGGAGTGATCCGGGCCGAGGACCAGCCCCGTGGCGAGGACGACGCACTCCGCGGATTCTTCGACGCCACCCGCCGTGGCGCGGTCGAGACGCTCACTTTTCAGGCGGCGGCGCGCGGCGACGACTTGCTGTGGGACCCGCTCGTCGTGGCACGGGAGGTGCAGCGCGTGGTGGACCGGGTACGCCCGGACCACGTGATCGTGGACCATCTCGCCTTCAGCGCCAGGCTCGCCCTCTCGAGCGTCGGTGTGCGCCACGGCGACGTCGTGCTGGGTCACCCGAGCGCGCTCACCGTCGGCGACGAGGTGTACGGCTACCCGCCGGTCTGGCCTCGCGCCATCCACCCCGATCCGGCCGCCCTGGCCGGTCTGCGACGACTCTGTGAAAGGGTCCGCGACAATTTCACCGCCCAGTGGAACGAGGCCCTCGCCACCCTCAACCCCGGCGCCGCCGCCAGCGAGGACGCCTTTGCCGAGACCGGCGACGTGCTGCTTCTCAACTACCCCGGAGAACTGCACCCGCCCGAGCGCACGGCATTGCTGGGACAGCACGCATTCCTCGGCTCGGCCGTCCGCAGCGAGGAGCCTGATGCCCAGGTCGATGCGTGGATGGCAGCGAGCGACGTCCCGATCGTCTACGTGAGCCTCGGCAGCTTCCTGTCGGTGCGCTCCGATGTCCTCGCCCGGATCGCCGAGGCATTGCGCGGTCTCGACGTGCGGGTCGCCCTCGCGAACGGCTCCACGCCCCGCGACGCATTGGGTGCGATTCCAGCGTCCTGGTTGGTCCGGGAGACCCTCCCCCAGGTGACCCTGCTGGCACGCTCGGTGCTGGCGGTCTCGCACGGCGGCAACAACAGTGTCACCGAAGCTCTCACCTCGGGCGTTCCGCTCCTGCTCCTCCCGATGTCGACCGATCAGTTCGCGGGCGCTGCGGCGATCGAGCATGCGGGGTTCGGCGAGGTGCTTGACCCCAACGCGGCCACGCCGGAAGAACTGCACGCAGCCGCTCTCCGGCTGATGCCCATCGCACCGGATGCGAGGGTGCGACTGGACGCCCTGGGCGACGACCTCATCACCCACCCCGGTGCCCTGAGGGCACGGCGGGTACTGACCGCGAACGCGTAGGTCACGACCCACGAGGAGCACGATGACCAGCACCACGACCGTCCATCCCGTCGACGAGTTACCGACCGCCCCCAAACTGCTCGCACTCGGTCTCCAGCACGTACTCGTGATGTACGCCGGGGCGATCGCCGTGCCACTCATCGTGGGCCGCGCACTGCAACTCTCTCCCTCGGATGTGGCGTTCCTCATTTCGGC
>JAUNUZ010000009.1:13411-15071 GCA_030537915.1 Micrococcales bacterium | reverse complement strand
CGGCGACGACGGACGGCTTCGAGCTCTCCGGGCTCGACCTCCTCAACCGCCGGGAGGGGGACATCCTGGGCGCGAGACAGAGCGGTGGCTCCTCGCTGCGACTGCTGTCCCTACGCGGTCGCCGGGACGGCAAGATCGGCGACGAGACGATCATCGAGCAGGCCCGAGAGGACGCCATCGACCTGCTCGACCACGACCCTGGCCTGTCCAAGCACCCCGAGCTCGCCCACCTCGTCACCGCCCTCATCGATGAGGAACAGGCCGCGTTCTTGGAGCGCGGATGACGCGGATCATCGCCGGCGCCAGCGGCGGGCGGCGGCTGCTCACCCCGCCGGGAGTCGGAACGCGGCCCACGAGCGACCGGGTGCGCGAGGCGCTCTTCTCCCGCCTGGAGCACCTCGATGCCATCGAGGGGAGCGTCGTCCTCGATCTCTACGCCGGCTCAGGAGCGCTCGGCCTGGAGGCCCTGAGTCGCGGAGCCTCGCGGGTTGTTTTGGTGGAAGCGGCCCGCCGAGCCGCCGGGGTGGCCCGCCGCAATGCCATCGCGATGAGCCGGGACGCCGGTCGCGCTCGGCGGGCGCGCGACGCCGAGCGCGACGAAGGCGGCGGTGCGCAGCGCGTGGGCTTTGAGTTCGCATCCGTGGTGGCCGATCGGGTGGAGAGGTTCCTGCGTGGAATGCCCGAAGAGCGATTCGACCTCGTCTTCATCGATCCGCCCTACGACCTGAGCCCGAGCGCTCTCAGCGACGTCTTGGCGGGGCTGGGCGGGTGGTTGGAACCGGACGCGCTCGTGGTCCTCGAGCGCTCGACCCGCACGCCGGAGCCGACCTGGCCGACGAGCGATACCGGCGTCTTGGCGCCCATCGGCGATCGACGCTACGGCGAGACCCGCCTGTGGTTCGCCCGAGCCGTCAGGGCGGCAGGTCAGCCAGGTCGATCGCGATCCGCTCGCCCACCGGGCCCGGCCGGGGCGGGGGAGTGCGCCCAAGAAGCTCGGTCGCAGCCTCGGTAGGCGCGGATTCGCGGCCGGATCCACTTGGGGTATCTGGTTGCGGGAGACTCGTGTCTCATCATGGTCACGGCCAGGTCACGAGCCGGTCTTCGACCTTCCGGGCAGCGCAGAGCCCCACCTACTCTCGGTCCTGTGAGTCGCTCGGTGCGCGCGCGTTGGTGGCAGGCCGCAGGTGCATGTGCGGTGGCCGTGCTCGTCGCGGCCGAGCTCGTCCTCGCGGGTCGCGCGGTGCTCGCCGCCCCGGCTCTGGTCGCGCTGCTCCTGCTCGCCTACCTCCTCTCGCCGTTCCGCCCCATCAGCGGGTGGACGCATTGGCGGGCCCAGGAGCGGCTGGTCCGGCACGAGTCGGCCGTCGTCTACTGGCGCCCCGGCTGCCGCCACTGCCTTCGTCTGCGTCTGCACCTCGCCCGAGCGAGGTTGGGCAAGCGGGTCTCCTGGGTCGACATCTGGGCTGACCCCGAGGGGGCGGCCTATGTTCGCGATCTCAACGAAGGGTCCGAGATCGTGCCGACGGTGATCCTGCCCGACGGGTCTGCCGTGACCAATCCGGAACCGAGCCTGCTCGTCGCCGCGCTTACGCAGCCGGGCAGCCCGTCGCAGGGCGATGTGTCGTCCACGTATCAGAGCCCTCCGCCTCGATCGGGTGCG
>JAUNUZ010000009.1:0-13401 GCA_030537915.1 Micrococcales bacterium | reverse complement strand
CCGCGCACCGCACGAGCCGGGCCGCACGCCGCAGCCGAGTGGAACCCCGCGGCCCCCGCAGCGGGTAGGTTCGTCCTCGTGCGACGTTGCGTCTGTCCCGGCTCCTTCGACCCGGTGACCCTGGGTCACCTGGACGTCATCACCCGAGCCGCGCGGCTCTACGACGAGGTCGTTGTCGCAGTCCTGGAGAACCCGAGCAAGGGCGGGCTCTTCGATGTCGAGGAGCGGATCGCGCTCCTGCAGACCGAGGTGGCCGTGCTGCCGAACGTGCGCGTCATGACCTTCGGGGGGGGCCTCCTTGTCGACCTCTGCGAACAGATCGAGGCGCAAGCCATCGTCAAAGGGCTGCGTGGTGAGGTCGACTACTCCTACGAGCTGCCGATGGCGATCATGAACCGGCGTCTCACCGGCGTGGAGACCCTGTTCATGCCTGGTGAGCCGGGGCTCTCGGAGGTCTCCAGCAGCCTCATCAAGGAGGTGGCCCGCTACGAGGGAGACGTCTCCTCCCTCGTCTCACCCGGCGTGTGGTCCGCGCTGCGTGAGCGGCTCGATCGTTGACACCCGCGCGCGCGCCCCATCTCGCTCACGGTCTCGGGGTTCTCCCGCGCTGGCTCAGCGGCCGTTTTGGGTGCCTGCGCCCGCTGGTCTAGACTTATGAGCCGGTCTGCGTCACGGCACGGTGGTCGCCGATTTCATGCGATATCTGCCTCCGCCCCGGATGCGCTCATGCCGCGATGATGTCGGAATTCCGCGTCCTGCAGCGCTCTGGCCGAGCCGCTTCCCGCCCGTCGGCGAGACGAAACGAGATGGACCTCATGACGACCTTGAATCCACGCCAGCCCCTGGTGTGCGACACGCGGCAGCTGCGTCGGCAACCGGGGTCGATGCTCGAGGTTGCTCGCGAAGTCCCGGCGCCGGAGGCTTTGGGCACCGAAGTCATCGCCATCCCGGCGGGCTCACCGTTGCACCTGAATCTGCGCCTGGAGTCCGTGATCGAGGGGGTGCTCGTCAGCGGCACGGTGCACGGACGAGCAGCAGGTGCCTGCGTGCGGTGCCTGGAACCCGTGCAGGAGGACTTCGACGTGGAGATCCAGGAGCTGTTCGCCTACGCCGATCGCGCTGCGCACCACCACGAGGTCGGCGCGCAGGACGACGAAGACCAGCACGTGATCGAGGGTGACCTGCTCGACCTCGAGCCGGTGATCCGGGACGCGGTGGTGCCTGCCCTGCCGTTCCAGCCGGTGTGCCGTGCGGACTGCCCAGGGTTGTGCGTCGAGTGTGGCGTCCCCCTGGCCGAAGACCCGAACCACCGACACGAGACCATCGATCCACGATGGGCACGCCTGCATGCGCTGGCGACGCCCGACGAGGGCTCGACCAGTACCGGAACAACCGAAGAGAAGAGGAACTGACGTGGCCGTCCCGAAGCGGAAGATGTCGCGCTCCAACACCCGCTCGCGCCGAGCGAACTGGAAGGCGACGGCGACAACGCTGGCGTCCTGCCCGCGTTGCGCGGCACCCAAGCAGCCGCACATCGCCTGCCCGTCCTGCGGGACCTATGCGGGCCGCCACTATGCCGCGGCTGAGCGGACCGAGCACCAGAACTGATGCCCGGGGTGCGCTGATGGTCACCACGACCCGAGCCACCACGGGCCCGCAGCGGCGGCCCGTCGAGGGTCTTGCCAAGGTTGTCCACGACATCCTCGGTGAGCACGTCGACGGGCCGCTGCTTGAGCACGCCCTGACCCACCGCTCATACGCTTACGAGAACGGTGGGCTGCCCAATAACGAGCGCCTCGAGTTCCTCGGCGACTCCGTGCTCGGCGTCGTCGTCACCGAGTCGCTCTACCGCGATCACCCGGATTTGGCCGAGGGTCAGCTCGCCAAGCTGCGGGCGGCCGTGGTCAACATGCGTGCCCTCGCCTCCGTCGGGCGCGGTCTCGACCTGGGCGACTACCTGTTGCTCGGCCGCGGCGAGGAGGCCACCGGCGGTCGGGACAAGAATTCGATCCTCGCCGACACGGTGGAGGCTCTCATCGGCACCGTCTACCTCGCGCACGGTCTCGAGGTCGCGCGTGCCTTCGTGCACCACCTCCTCGACCCGCTGATGGCCTCCTCGGCTCGCCTGGGGGCCGGCTTGGACTGGAAGACGAGCCTGCAGGAGCTCAGCGCCTCCGGCTCGCTCGGCACGCCCGACTACCGGGTGACCGAGGAGGGGCCGGACCACGAGAAAACCTTCACCGCGCGGGTCCTGGTCGGGCCCGAAGTCCTCGGCGAGGGCACCGGACGGAGCAAGAAGGAGGCCGAGCAGCGGGCGGCCGAGCTCGCCTGGACCGAGCTGAACCGGCGTGCCAACGCGGTGCTGACGACCGAGATCGAACCGGTCGAATCGGCTCGGGCGCCCTCTGTGCCACCGACCGCCTGAGCCGTGCCCGAACTACCCGAGGTCGAGGTCGTCCGTCGCGGTCTGGCCGACCACGTCATCGGAGCTCGAATCACTCGGGTCACCATCACCGGCGCGCGCGTCGCCAGGCGCCATGTGCCGGGGCCGGCGGACCTCGCGGCCCGGGTCAGTGGCACACAGGTGGTCGCCGCGCGACGGCGCGGCAAGTACCTCTGGCTCGACCTGCGCGGCGAGGACGACCCCCAGGCGCTCGTCATCCACCTCGGCATGAGCGGGCAACTGCTCGTGCAGGCGCCGGACGCGCCCGCTCCCAAGCACCTGCACGCTCGTTTTAAGCTGTCCGACGGTCGTGAGCTGCGCTTCGTCGACCAGCGCACTTTCGGTGGGCTCGCGCTCACGCCGCTGGTGCCCTCCCGCCACGACGGGCTCCTGGTCCCCGAACCGGTGGCGCACATCGCGCCAGACCTGCTGGAAGCCGCCTACGACGAGCGGCGTGTCGTCCGGGCCCTGCGGGCGCGGCGCTCGGCCGTCAAACGCGCTCTCCTGGACCAGAGTCTCGTCTCGGGGATCGGCAATATCTACGCAGACGAGGGGCTCTGGCGCGCCGGGATCCACGGCCAGCGGTATGCCGACCAGCTGACCAAACCGGCCTTGGCGCGCCTCCTGGGCCACACCCGCGACGTGATGACCGACGCCCTCGCGGCCGGGGGGACGAGCTTCGACTCGCTCTACGTCAACGTCAACGGCAACAGCGGCTACTTCGAGCGCTCCTTGGGCGCCTACGGTCGGGCGGGGCGCCCGTGCCTGCGGTGCGGTCGGCTCATGCGACGCGAGCCATTCATGAACCGTTCGTCATACAGCTGCCCGCGCTGCCAGCCCCGGCCGAAGTACCCCGCGCCCTGAGGCACTGCTGTGTTCGGCCGCCGCCAGCGGCGTTCACGTACCCGGAGCTCGCGAGCTCTTGCCGCGCCTAATGTTAGTCACTAACATTAGACAATGGGCCAGCCGCCGACGCCACGCGCACAGCGCACCCGTGATCGCATTCAAGGGGTGGCGCTCGATCTCATCGGTCGCCAGGGGTACGCGCAGACGACCGTCGAACAGATCGCCCGGGGGGCTGGGGTCAGTCATATGACGTTCTTCCGGCATTTCGTCACGAAGGCCGCGGTGGTTCTCGACGACCCGTTCGACCCCGCGATCGCCGAAGCGGTGGCGGCTCAGCCGGCGGACCTGGCTCCCGTGGCCCGGGTTTGCGCCGGCCTGCGCGTCGTCGTCCGATCCCCGGACCTCCCGGCCGACGAGCACTTACGCACAAGGGTGCGCACGGTTGCGACGACCTCGGTGCTCGCGCAGGGCATGTGGGCGAACACCAGAGCAACCGAACGGGCCATCGCGGACGCCCTCGGTGACCTCCCGGAAGCCACCGCCGCGGTTGCTGCTGCCGCTGCCATCGGCGCGCTCACCGCCGGGCTCCTGGAGTGGGGGTGCAACGACTCCTCGCCTCCGCTGCGGGACTGCCTGCTCGCCGCGCTCGAGGTGCTGGAGGGCGGGGCGCCGCATGCTTGAGCAGATCCGCACGCACTCACCGAGGATGGAGTGCCTCGGGCTTGCTCGGGCGTACGGCCACGAGATTGCGGTCGATGATGTGTCCCTGACCGTGCCGGCGGGGAGAATCTGCGCCCTCGTCGGGCTCAACGGGGCCGGGAAGTCGACTCTCATGCGACTGCTGCTCGGCATGGCGCGCCCGGACCGCGGGGAGGTTCGGATGCTTGGCCGCAGCGTGGCGAGCGCGCCGTCGTCGACCTGGGCGCGGGTCGGGCACGTGGTGGCGGGGCAGGCGCTCTATCCCGAGCTGACGCTCGCTGCGAACCTGACGAACTCCGCCCGGCTGCATGGACTGTCCCGGTCGGCAGCGAAACGGGCGGTCGACGCTGCCGTCGACCTCTTCGTGCTGTCCCACTGGGCACACCGACGGGCCGACACGTTGTCGCTGGGCAACCGCCAGCGCACGGCGCTCGCGGCCGCGACGCTGCATCGCCCCGCGGTGCTCGTGCTCGACGAACCGACGAACGGCTTGGACCCGCTGGGGATGGTGCTCCTGCGCGAGGTCGTGCGCGACAGCGCCGCCGGGGGTGCCGCGGTGCTCGTCTCCAGCCATCATCTCGATGAGGTGTCCCGGGTTGCTGACGACATCGCGGTCATGCACCGAGGCCGGCTCATCGGGTCTCTACCGTCTGCCGGGCCCGACCTCGAGAGCGCATTCTCTTCGCGATGGTCCTGGCTGCCGACACGCACGGCGAACGGCGTGGCCCCGTCTCGATCGAGTCCTGCGGGCGAGAGCATCGACAGGAGGGCCATGATCGGACCCGCGCTTGAGAACGAGCTACGCAAGCTCCTGCGCGCGCGAATCAGCTGGGTCGCGGCCTTGGTGTTGCTGTTCGGACCAGCGCTGTTGGCCGCCGGCCTCGTGGTCTCGGCGTCGGCCGGCGGCTCGGATGCCACGAGCCGCAAGGCACAAGCAGTGATCAGCGGTACCGGCTGGTCGGCCTACCTCGACGCGGTGCTGGCGATCTACGCCGCGGCCGGCCTGCTCGGCACGGGGGTACTCGTCGGATGGTGCTTCGGTCGCGAGTTCGCGGACCAGACGATCGGCTCCCTCTACGCCTGCGCCGTGGGACGTGGGACCGTCGCATGCGCCAAGTTCATCGTGCTCACCGTGTGGTCCGCGATGGTCTCGGCGCTTCTCGTCCCGGCCGTGATGCTCGTCGGCTTCCTCACCGGCCAGGGTCGCGGCGGGGCGCCGCCGGACGCGGGCACGCTCGGGCGTCTGGGCACCCTCGCGCTCCTGACCGGCGTGCTCGCTCTGACGGTCGCGCCCTTCGCCAGCGTCGGACGGGGCTACCTCGCGGCATTCGGCGGTCTTCTGGGGCTGGTCATCGCGGGCCAGGTCGGCGCCCTCGCGAATGCCGGCGGCTGGTTCCCCTACGCGATTCCGGGACTTTGGGCGCTCGGGGACGGTGCGGTGCCTGCGCTGCGGCTCGTCCTCGTGCCTCTCACGGCGCTCTTCGTCGGGGCGGCGACCGTCTGGTGGTGGCGGCGCGCCCTGCTGGCGTGACCCCCGGGGGATCGACGTGCTCATTCCTGCGGGTAGCGGACGCCGAGCTCGCTGCGGGCGGCGTCGAGGATCTCCAGGATGCCGATCGTGTCGTCGTGCGGGACCAGCGGTGACTCCAGCGCACCGGCCCGGATGCAACGGGCCGCCTCTTCGAACTCGTGCCTGAAGCGCTGGTGGGGCCGCTCGAGCCGCGTCGGCTCGCCGCCGTCGATGACGAGGGTCGCTGTCTTGGCGCCGTGGAAGGGCGGGTCGATCTCGACATACCCGCGAGTGCCGGTGATGACCGCCCGCGACGGGCCCGCTGCTCGGGTCGTCACGTAGGCGTGTGCGGTCGCCCCGGATTCGTAGCCCCACTGCAGCGCCGCCACGTGGTCGACGCCGCTGGGTGCGAGCGAGCCCATGACGTGCACGGTGTCCGGCCGGCCGAGGAAGAGCCACGGAATCGTGCAGGCGTAGACCCCCAGGTCGAGTAGGGCGCCGCCGCCGTTGTCGATGTCGAAGAGGCGGTGGGTCGGGTCGTACTCCCGCGCCAGCGTGAGGTCGGCCGACACCTTCACGACGTCCCCGATCCGGCCCTCGCCCACGACCCGCTCGACCTCGCGAATGAGCGGCAGAGCGCGCGTCCAAAGACCCTCCATGGCAAAGACTCCGGCCGCCCGTGCCGCATCCAGGACCTGCGTCGCCTCGCCCGCGTTGAGCATGAAGGCCTTCTCGACAACGAGGTGCTTGCCGGCTGCGATCGCCATGAGCGCCTGGTCGCGGTGCCACGGGTGCGTCGTATTGATGTAGATCGCGTCGACCTCGGGGTCGGCGCAGAGCTCCGCATAAGAACCGTACGCGCGAGGCGTTGGCGAGCCCGGGTCACTGAAGTCCTGCGCCAGCGCACGGGCGCGTGCCGCGTCTCGGGCAGCGACAGCGACGAGCTCGCACCCCCGGGCGTCACGAATCCCCTGGGCGCCTGCGCGGGCGATGTGCCCGGCGCCCAGCAGGCCCCACCGCACGGGTGGGCCGCTCCAGTCGTCGCTATCGGGGACCTGCGGGGCGTGGGGAGGCAAGCTCATGCTCTCGACGCTACCGCCGACTTGCCCGCGCGGCACGCATCACGTAGGACCTGTGGCATGACAGCGATCGAGCGGGCGACCTTCTTCGTGCGCGGCCGGGTGCAGGGCGTCGGCTTCCGGTGGTGGGTACGCAGCCAGGCGCTGCAGCTGGGCCTGGCCGGCTACGCCCGCAACTTGGACGACCGACGCGTCGAGATCTGTGCCCAGGGGCCGCTCGAAGCGCTCGAGCGTCTGGAGGCGCAGCTGCGCGAGAACCCGTCGCGCACCGGCCGCCCCGGCAGGGTCACCGGGGTGACCCCGCAGTGGGGTGGCGGCCTGCGCGAGGGTCTCCAGGGCTTCAAAGAGTTTTGAGCCGCGGTCCTGACGTCGCTGTCCTGACGGCGCGGCCCTGGCCTGAAGTCCGGAGCGCGAGTCCTCACCAGCTGGCCCGAACGTTCAGGGGGTCGGCAGGTCGCTGAGCCCCGGCATCGTCGTCACCGAGTCGGTGGGCGGCGCGCTGATGTCGACCGGCTCGCCGAACTTGTCCAGCGTCGAGGTCATCTTGGTCCCCTGGACCATCAGCACCATCTTGCGGACGAGCTTGTCGGAGTCGACCCACACGTCGTAGGGGACAGTCTGGGCGCCCGTGGGGTTCGCCGACGGCGTGGCCCCGGCGGCGGCATTGGCCTTGGACATATCCATGACGAGGGTGAAGTGCTTGAGCTTGGTACCCGAGACGTCCTCTTCGCCGACGTAGGTCGCCTTGTTGATCGCGTCCTTGGACATCTTCAGGCTCTCGGCCGGGTTGAGCAGCTTCTCGAAGTCCTGCCCCCCGGACTGCTGGAGCTGGGTCATCGGGACCTTGACGTACTTGCCGCCGGCCTGGCCGGGCAGCTGCATGTACATCGTCTTGCCGATCAGGAGCAAGTTGATGCCCTGGCCGTTGGCCCCCGGCATCTCCATGGTCATCTTGACCTTGAGGTTGTTCGGGTCCGACATGTCGCCGACGCCGCTGACCTTCAGCGTCTGGCCGCTCATCGCCATCTGCATGTCCATGGCGTAGGTCTTCTTGTCCATCATCGCCTGCTGGGTCTGGTCCAGGAGGGCCGACTTGTCGACCTCCTGCCCGGGCTGGGCGTTGAACGGGTCGCTGCCGTCGCTCGCCGGTGCGCTGGCCGTCGTCGAGGCGCCCGTCGCGCCCGTGGTCGGGGAGGCGGCGTCACCCCCGGAGCTACAGGCCCCCAGGACGAGCGGTAGGGCGAGGGCCGCGCCCACGGCGATGTTGCGGATGCGAATGCTCATGCGGAATCGGCTCCCCTGAACTATCGCGGCAGCATGGTGTCGCCGCCGCTCTCGATTTGCCAGCCTACGTGCTAGGTGCCACGGGGGATTCGCGGTGATGTGGACGAGTGTCGATGCGACCCGCCGCGAGCATGATCTGCAGGGGCCGTGCGCGATGCCCGGTTACAGTCGGGTGGTTGCGCCGACTCAGGGTCGTGCGGATGCTGCCGGAGGCCCGTCGCAGGGCGAAGAAGAGGTTGTTCGTGTGTACGTCAAGAGCCTGACGCTGCGGGGATTCAAGTCGTTCGCCTCTGCGACCCACCTGCGGCTCGAGCCCGGCATCACCTGCATCGTCGGGCCCAATGGTTCTGGCAAGTCCAATGTCGTGGACGCCCTCGCCTGGGTCATGGGGGAGCAGGGCGCCAAGAGCCTGCGTGGCGGCAAGATGGAGGACGTCATCTTCGCGGGGACGTCGGGCCGGCCCCCCCTCGGCCGGGCCGAGGTCACGATGACGATCGACAACAGTGACGGGGCGTTGCCGATCGACTACTCGGAAGTGACGATCAGCCGCACGATGTTCCGCTCCGGCGGCTCGGACTACGCGATCAACGGCACGTCCTGTCGGCTGCTGGATATCCAAGAGTTGCTGGCGGATTCCGGCATCGGGCGCGAGATGCACGTCATCGTCGGTCAGGGCCAGCTCGATGCGGTCCTGCGGGCCACCCCGCAGGAGCGTCGCGGTTTCATCGAGGAGGCCGCGGGAGTCCTCAAACATCGCAAGCGCAAGGAACGGGCGTTGCGCAAGCTCGAGACGATGGAAACCAACCTCACCCGGGTCGCGGACCTGACGACCGAGATCCGGCGCCAACTCGGGCCGCTCGGCCGCCAGGCGCAGACTGCGCGCAAGGCCGCGGTCATCCAGGCGGACGTGCGCGACGCCCGGTTGCGGCTGCTCGCCGACGATCTCGGCCAGCTCACGAGCACCCTGGAGCAAGAGGTTGCCGACGAGACGGCCCTGCTGGCGCGGCGCGCGGAGGTGGAATCGAGCCTGTCCGCGGTGCGCGCTCGCCTTGGCGAGATCGAAGAGGTGGCCGGGCAAGCCGGCGCACGGCTCGCCGAGGCACAGGACTGCGCGCACGCACTGGCCGGCTGCCGGGACCGGCTACGCGCCGTGCGCGAGCTTGCGGCGCAACGGGCTCGGCTGCTGGCACAGGATTCCGGGGATGCCCCGCAGATCGAGCGCGACCCCCAGGAACTGCTAGCCCAAGCGGTCGAGATCGCGGCCCAGGAGGCATCGCTCGCGGCCCGCGTCGGGGCCGATCGCGCGACCCTGCGCGAGGCGACGCAACGGCGTCAGGGGGCCGAGTCCGCCGCGAACGCAGAGCGTCAGCGCGTCCAGCGGGCCGCTGCGGCGGCGGCCGACCGGCGCGAGGGCCTCGCGACCCTGGCCGGCAAGGTGGCCGCCAAGCAGAGCCGCATCGACGCCGGCGAGGCCGAGATCGGGCGCCTCAGCGACACCATCGAGCGGGCGCGCGAGCGGGCCAGGCAGGCCCAGGCGCACTTCGTCGCCCTCGAAGGCGGCGTGAGCGCGGACGAGGAGGGCGAAGAGGGACTCGACGCCGCCTACGAGAGCGCGCAGGCCCAGGTCGAGGAGCTCACCGCGCAGATCGAGCAGCACAGCGGCGCGGAGCGGGCCGCCCTCTCACGTCGCGACAACGATCGGACCCGGCGCGAGACCCTGGAGCTGAGCCTGCGCCGCAAGGATGGCAGCGAACTGCTGCTCTCGGGGGACGCCACGGGGATCCTCGGCTCGCTCCCGGCCCTGTTGTCCGTTGAATCCGGCTGCGAGGCGGCAGCGGCCGCGGCCTTGGGCTGGGCCGCGGATGCGCTCGTCGTCACCGACCTGAGCGCGGCTCGGGGAGCCCTGGCCCGATTGCGTACCGGAGCCGCAGGCCGCGCCGGTCTCATCCTCGCGCAGACAAACGGTCCACTACCGGACGCCGCGTCCCGGGTGGTGGACCTCGGGGTGCCCGCCGGGTGTCGAGCCGCGCTTGATCGCGTCACCGCGCCCGCTCACCTGGAGGCCGCTCTGCAAGCACTTCTGGGCGATGTCGTGTTCGCCGATGACGAAGACGCCGCAGCGCTGGCCGCGTCCAGCGGCTTCATCGGCGTGACACCGGGCGGCGACGTCTACGGACCGGGCATGGTCCGCGGGGGCAGCGCGGATGCGCCGAGCCTCATCGAGCTGACAGCCGCAGCCGAGAAGGCTGCCGCCGAGGAGACTATGGCGGAACACGAGGCGCAACGCGCCCGCTTCGCCTTGGAGAGGGCCCGCGCCGCGCTCCTGCAGGCCAACGCGATGGCCGAGGCGGCGCTGGAAGACCTGCACACCTCCGACGCCCGAATGGCGGCGCTGGGTGAGGAGCTCGGACAGCTGTCCGGGCAGGTGCGGGCCGCCCGCGCCGAGGCCGAGCGAGGCGAGGTCGCGGTCGAGCGCGCGCAGGAGGCACTCAGCGCCGATCGACAGGCGCTCGCCGCGCTCACCGAGCGACTCCTCGCCGCCCAGGCGGTCGCCCAGCCGGGGGCGCAAGTCGAGCCCCGAGTGGACGAGCGCGATCGTCTCGAGGCGGCCACGACGGCGGCCCGCGCGACCAAAACCGAGGCGCGCCTGACGGTGCGCACCGGCGAGGAGCGGCTCCGCGCGATGACCGGGCGGGCTGCGGGCCTGGAGCGACAGGCGCGCGCTGTTCAGGCGGCCCACGAGCGGGCGCAGACGACCCGGATGCGGCGAGCTGCTCAGACGCAGGTGGCGACCCAGGTCCAGCAGGCGGCGCAGCGAGCGGCCTTCCGGGTCGAGGCCGGCGTCGAGATCGCCGTCGAGCGACGGGCCGCGCTCGACGCCGAACGGGTTGCGCAGGCTCGCGCGCTCACCTGCACCCGGTCGCAGGCGGACGCGCTGAGCGGCGAGCTCGCGCAGCTGACCGACAGCGTGCACCGCGACGAGATCGCCCGCACCCAGCAGCGACTGCGCATCGAGCAGCTCCAGACGCGGGCCATCGAGGAGCTCGGGGTCGCGCCCGAGGTGCTTGTCGACGAATTCGGGCCGCACCTGCTCGTCCCGCCCGTGCCCGATCCGGACGTGAGCGAGCCGGGCGAGCCGACCCCCTATGAGCGCGAGGCGCAGGAGAAGCGGTTGCGCTCCGCCGCGCGCAAGCTCGCGCAGCTGGGTCGCGTCAACCCCTTGGCGCTGGAGGAGTTCGCGGCTCTGGAGGAGCGCCACAACTTCCTCGTCGCGCAGCTCGAGGACCTGCGCTTGAGCAAGAAGGACCTGCTCGACATCGTCGCCGAGGTGGACGAGCGCGTGCAGCGGGCCTTCGCGCAGGCGTACGCCGACACGGCGGAACAGTTCGAAGGCGTCTTCTCGCGACTGTTCCCCGGCGGGGAGGGTCGGCTGACACTGACGGATCCCGAGAACATGCTGACGACGGGTATCGAGATCGAAGCACGTCCTCCGGGCAAGAAGATCAAGAGGCTCTCGCTGCTGTCCGGTGGCGAGCGATCGTTGACGGCGGTCGCGCTGCTGGTGTCGATCTTCAAGGCGCGACCGAGCCCGTTCTACATCATGGACGAGGTTGAGGCAGCGCTCGACGACACGAACCTCGGTCGGCTCATCACCCTCTTCGAGGATTTGCGCGGCTCCAGCCAGCTCATCGTCATCACGCACCAGAAGCGGACGATGGAGGTCGCCGACGCCCTGTACGGCGTGACGATGCGCGGCGACGGTGTGACGACCGTCGTGAGCCAGCGCATCCGCGACGTCCTGGCGGCCCAGCCCGCGTGACGGTTCGTCGCCATCCCCAGGCTTGCGGCAATTGGGCGCAAGAGGTACAGCGAGATGCGGCGGATCGGGTCGAACGTCCATGATCTGCGTGGTGTCGAATTTGTCACCGGGACAGGCTGACTCGCCCGAAACGTTATGCTTTCGTGATGCATCGGGCAGGTCGCACACCTTCGCTGGCCAGATCGCGTGCCGATGGGTAGATCGTGCTCATCTTGCTCGCCTTCATGCTGGGCCTCGGACTCGTCGGGGCCACCGTCATGGTCGTTGTGACCATCCCTGCCACCCGCCAGGGGGCGGGCCCGTGGACATGGTGGGCCAAGCGACGAGCCGAGCGGTCCCGCCGCCTGGCGCAGCGACCCGTCGCTACGGCCGAGGAGCGCTTCGCCCGCGGCATCAGCCTGCGTCGGCTTCTTGCCCCGCTGCTGCTGCGACTGCCGCGCCGTCGCCGCCGTGGTGCGCCGCAATTCCTGTCGCAGCATGTTGAGCGGCCACGCGGGCAGCGTCGACGTGCGTCGCGGCGGGCGCGGATCGAGGCTGCTGCAGGCGCACCCGGGTCGGTCGCCGCGGCCCAACGGGCCGCCACCATGACTGCGTCAACCGTCCCGGCGCCCGCGGACCCGGTCTTGCGCCCCCGTCGGGGTCGCAAGGTCGACGAACGCCACTACGTCGCTCAGGTCGAGGCCCGCTGCGTCGCGCAGATCCAAGAGCAGGCCGATCTCGTCAACGAGATCGTCGTCATGACGAAGAAGCGGATCCCCATGCCGGAGGTTATCGAGGCCGACCCGATCGACGCCGACATCGTCAACCCGCGGATCCTCGCCCGCTCGAGCTGAGGCGGGGCCGGCGCCGCTGTGCGCGGACGCATCCGGCCACAGGTGCCTGAATATCGCACCTGAAACACAGCCGACACGACGCCCGCACGGTCGAGTAGGCCGGGACGGCCGCTGGACGCGCCGGTCTTTGTCAGACTGTGAGCGTGATCGAGTACCTCAACAGCATCTGGACCATCGTCGTCCTCGTGGCGGTCCTTGCGGTCGCCCTCATCGGTGCGCTTCTTCGACCCGGCCGTCGGCGCGACGCAGGCGGGGCCGCCCGGACACCCGGTGACGTCGACGTCCTGACGCCGCCGGAGACGACCACCGCCCCACCGCGGCCGCGCCTCGAGCGACCCGAGGGCGCGCAGGGCCGGATGCAGCGCCTACGGGCCCGGCTCGCGCGCTCGAATACCGCTTTCGGGCGTGCGCTGCTTTCGCTGCTGTCCGGCGGCACGCTCGATGAAGATGCGTGGGAGGACGTCGAGGACACACTGTTGGCCTCCGACCTGGGCGTCGAGGCGAGCACCCAGCTGGTGAAGTCCCTGAAGACTCGGGTGCAGGTCGAGGGTGCGACCGACGAGGCGACGGTCCGGGGATGGCTGCGCGAGGACCTGCTCGAGCTCGTCGACCCCACGATGGACCGACGGATCTCGTCCCGCCGGGTCGATGACCGCCCCGCGGTGATCCTCGTCGTCGGCGTCAACGGAACCGGCAAGACGACCACCGTCGGCAAGCTGGCGCGCGTCATGGTCGCCGAGGAGCGCAAGGTGCTGCTCGGCGCGGCCGACACCTTCCGGGCCGCAGCCGCCGACCAGCTCCAGACGTGGGGCCAGCGCGTCGGGGTCGAGACGATCCGCTCGGATCGGGAGGGAGCAGATCCGGCGGCGGTCGCTTACGACGCGGTC
>JAUNUZ010000460.1 GCA_030537915.1 Micrococcales bacterium | reverse complement strand
CCCTCGCCACCTCGCTCGTCACGGACGCCGACGTGGCCAGGGCCCTCCTTGGCGATTGACATTGCGCGCACGATCGACGTCGCGTCCGCCAGAGGCGGCGACCGTGCCCCGTCGTCGTTGCGGCCGCTCTCGGAGCGGTGCTCCGCCACCCCCCGTGGCGGCCCCAGGGACCAGTTCGACGAAGATGGCGACGTGAGTATCTGGAACACCGCCGACATCCCCGACCAATCCGGCAAGGTCGTTATTGTGACGGGGGCGAGCTCCGGCATCGGCCTTATCACGGCCCGCGAGCTGGCCCGCGCCGGCGCCTACGTCGTCATGGCCTGCCGCAACCTCGAGAAGGCGAACGCGGCGCGGCAGACAGTGCCCGGCGGCGACAACCACAGCGAGGTGCGCCACCTCGACCTCGCCGACCTCGACAGCGTGCGTGCCTTCGCCGAGAGCATCTCGGACTGGCGGATCGACACCCTGGTCAACAACGCCGGACTCATGGCTACCCCTGACGCTCGCACCGTGCAGGGCCACGAGATGCAGTTCGGCGTCAACGTTCTCGGTCACTTCCTGCTGACGACACTGCTCTTGCCGCAGATCACCGACCGGGTCGTCTGGGTGTCCTCGCTTGTGCACACGATGCCCGGGCTCGACCTCACCGACCTCGATTGGACGAGACGTCGGTACTCCCGCTGGCGGGCCTACAGTGCGAGCAAGCTGGCCGACCTCATGCTCAGCTATCAGCTGCAGCGCCGCCTGGTGCAATCCGGCTCGCGGGTGCGCTCGATGGCCGCGCACCCCGGCGTCGCCTCGACCGCGCTGCAGACTCGCACGGAATCCCTCTATGACGTGCTCGGACGCCTCGTGCCGCTGTTCGGCAATACCCCCGAGGTCGGCGCGCTGTCGGTGCTGTACGCCGCCACCGTTGCCGACCTGCCCGGGGGCACGTACATCGGCCCCAACGGCAATGGTGGACGCCGTGGCTACCCGCGACCCGTCGGGTCCAGCGCCGCCTCCCACGACACTGCCATCTCCGCCGAGCTGTGGCGCCGCTGCGAGCAGCTCACAGCGCTGCCGGGGTAGGTGGCAGCCGATCAGAGCAGCCTGAGGGCGGGGCATGCGATTGGACCGCATCGTGCCTGCGGCGGGTGGCACCGGCATGACCGGCGCCCGTAACCGCGCCGAGGCCGCCCAGGTTGCCACCAACAACGGCTGGCTCTGACCGGCCCCTCAGCTGGCGATGCATTTCAGCGGCGCCCAGGACGACGAAGATCGCTGGTTCGCGGGCTGACGCGCGGCACGGGTCCGCTGGGCCTCGACCACACTCGTCGCCGCCTCCCAGCCGCTAGCGTGAATGCTCGTGACCGGCCTGGAGACGACCCTGTTCCTCGGCTTCGCCGTCGCCCTCGGGGCCTTCGTGCAGTCCTCGATCGGATTCGGGGTGTCCGTCGTCGCTGCGCCGTTCGTCATCGTGTTCGCCCCTGAACTCATGCCAGGTGCCATGCTTCTTTCGGCGTTCTCGCTGCCGGTCGTGCAGTTGAGCGTGGGTCCACGCGATGTGGTCTGGCGACCGCTGATCTGGGCGCTGGCCGGGCGCGTGCTGCTGACGCCGGTCGGGGTCTGGCTGGTGGCGGTGCTATCGCCGCAGGCGATCGGAGCGTTTGCGGGTGTCCTCATCCTCATCGTCGTGGCGCTTTCGCTGACGCCCGTACGGGTGGGTCTGAGTACCCGGAACGCCGTGGTCGCCGGTGCTATATCGGGGGTGTCGGGGACTGCGGCCTCTATCGGCGGGCCATTCCTTGCGCTCACGCTCCAGCACGAACGCCCCACGCTTGTCCGCGCGACTCTCGCCGCGTTCTTCGTTACCGGATCAATGATTTCCGTCGCCGCGCTGGCGCTCGCCGGGGAGATCACGAGGGCGCAGCTCATGGCAGGGCTGATCTGGCTGCCGTTCATCGGCCTCGGCTTCATGCTGGCCGCACCCGCCCGACGTCACCTGCAGGGCCCGCTGCTGCGCCGACTCGTACTCGCGTTCTGCGCGGTCGCTGCCGTCGGCGTCATCCTCCGCGC
>JAUNUZ010000008.1 GCA_030537915.1 Micrococcales bacterium | reverse complement strand
GCGCAGTTCCCTACTCGACGCGGCGCCGATGAGCTTCGCCCCGGGTTCAATCCATCGCGCGCTTCGCCTGGGTCGGCGCCGCTGATCGGGCGCCCGTACGGTTGGCGAATGAGTGGCATCGAATCGATCCTGCGCACCCTGTCCGGCGCAGCGAGCGCCAAGCCCCGCCTGACCCACTACGACACCCAGGACGGCGTACCTGAGCGGATCGAACACTCCGGTCGCGTTCTGCTCAACTGGGTCAGCAAGGCCGCCAACCTCCTGCGCGAGGAGTTCGACGCCGAGCCCGGCACCCGCGTCGAGCTTGATCTGCCGGCCGCCCACTGGCGTGCCGCGTACTGGGCGCTGGCCGTCTGGGCAGTCGGCGCAACCCTGGTCATCCCGACGCGAGACTCGCCGGGCTCAGACGCCTGGGATCCGGACATCGTCATCAGCGCAAGCCCCGGTTCGGGCCAGGCGTGGCCGCCGCGGGTGGTCGTCACCCTGGCAGCGCTCGCCCGCCGCCACCCAGACGTGCTGCCCCCCGGGACCTTCGACGAGGCTGCCGTCCTGTCCACCTACGGCGACGTCTTCGAGGCCGACGCCTCCCCGGGCGAGGGTGACGTTGCCCTCCTGCGCGTGGGCGCGACCGTCACCTTCGCGGAGCTCGTGGCATGCGACGACCCGCAAGCACCCGCCGAGCGACTCCTGCTCGCCGACCCCGCCGATCAGTTGTCGGCGCTGCGGGCGGCCCTGGGCGTGTGGGCGGCCGATGGCTCGCTCGTCGTGACTCGGGGGCAGGACCAGAGGGCGCTGGAGGCACTCACCGCGGCCGAAGGGGTCACGCGACGAGCCTGACCGGCACGCCGGTCAGGACTCGATCAGCCGGCCTCAGCGCGGCGCCTGGGCGATCACCGCACGCCACGTCAACGGGTCGACGACCCCGTTGGCGCTCAGGCCGTAACGCGCCTGGACGGTCATCACCGCGCGGGCCGTCTGGCCGCCGAACTCACCGTCCGAGGTGATCCGCAGCGCCTGCTGTAGCGAGGCCACGGCGCGGCCGGTCTGCCCGCGCCGGACGGTCGTACTGCGATAGCCCAGCCAGGGGAACTGGCGTAGCTCGAGGCGATTCCACGTCTTGAGATTGGTCATCCCCGTGGCGGGCAGGCTCCAGGACTTCTGCAACGCGATGACGCCGGCCCGGGTGCGCGCGTCGAAGACGCCGCTGGAGGGCAACTTCAGACCCTTCTGCACCACGCGCACCCCGGTCCCCTTCGACCCGAGGGCGAGGCGCGCGCCCTTGTACGGGGTATACCGCGTGGTGATCTTCGCTGGCAGAGCACGCACCTTCGGAGCCACGACCGGGGGGGCAATGACGGCCGGAGGCTTCGGCGTGCCCGTGACGCCCGGCGCACCTGTCGGCACGAGCCGTGCCCAGGTCGCCTTGTCGAGCACGCCGGTGCGGGGCAGACCCGCGGACTGCTGATAGCGCAGGACTGCCGTGCGGGTCCCATAGCCGAACTGGCCGTCATCGGTGATCCCCAGGGCGCGCTGGGCGATCGCGACGTTGGCGCCGCGCTCGCCCGGCACGACGATCGGGTAGCTGGAGGTCGGCGCTGACACCGACGCCGCGCACGAGTTCGTGCGCTTGCCGGTGTAGACGACCGCAGGCGAGCCCGCCCAGACGCGGCACGGTCCCAGGTCCGTCGAGGTGACGGTCCGCCCGGTCCACCAGGACGTGCGCTTCAAGGCGCCGTCCCAGGTCAGAGAGGTGTGGATGTGGTCAGTGTGCGGGCTGGCGCCGGTGTAGGGCTGCCAGCCCCGCTCCGGGGCGTAGGCGCGCCACATCCGCTTGTTCCAGATGAGGTACATGACCCCGAGGCGCCGGGCATTCTCGCCGTTCTTCGCGGTGAGCCAGGCCACCGCGGAGTCGGCTACGGCCTTCTCCTGCGGCTTGTTGGCGTTGAGCATCCAGTCGATTGCGCGGCCCTCGGAGTGCTCGCTCTGAGACTGGTTGCACCACCGGGCGATGCCGACGTATCCCGTCCGGAACGTCGACACCATGAGCTGGCCGTAGGCGGTGGCCCCGGGCTTGTCGATGGGGTCGCAGGAGTTCTGCCCGACATAGCTGGGCCGGACGTCGACCATGCCCGGCAAGACGCGTGCGGCGACCGGGCCCGCGAGAAAGGCGCCCGCGATCGCACCCGCCTTCATCGCCGCCGCGCGCGTCGCGCCGAGCTGGCCTGCGCCCAGTTGACTTGCGCCGGATTCGGCGTAGGAGGTGCCCAGGGCCGGCGCGCGGTCGGCGCCCTGAACAGCTGCGAGATCGGCCGCATCGGCACCCCGGACAGCCGCGCCCAGATCGCCCTCGGAGGCGGTCGGCGGCAGCGGGGCGATCGGATCGGCGTGGGCCATCAGGGGGCTGCTGAGCGTGGCACACGCTGCGAGCAGGACGGCGCTACGGAGTCGGCGCTGGGACATACGGGTCACCTCAGGGGTGTGGCGGGTCGATGCGACCGCGGGAGGGGCCCGCGCGCATTCGTGGGACGGCTGTCCCATCGACCGGTCCGTCCCGGTTCGTGAGGTGTCGATGCGACTGAGTGACGCGTTCGTTAAAGTCCAGGCATGGACAAAGTCGTCGCTAGCGCGGCCGAAGCGGTCGCCGATATCCCTGATGGAGCCTCACTCGCGGTCGGCGGTTTCGGCCTCTGCGGGATCCCCACCGTCCTCATCCGCGAGCTGCACGAGCGCGGCACCACCGACCTCACGGTGGCTTCGAACAACTGCGGCGTGGACGACTGGGGGCTGGGAATCCTGCTGGGCGCCAAGCAAATCCGCAAGATGATCGCCAGCTACGTCGGAGAGAACAAGGACTTTGAGAAGCAATACCTCGGCGGCGACCTCGAGGTCGAGCTGACCCCCCAGGGGACGCTGGCTGAGAAGATGCGCGCCGGCGGTAGCGGAATCGCGGGTTTTTACACGCTGGCCGGTTCGGGCACCCAGGTCGCTGAGGGCGGACTTCCACTGAAGTATGCCAAGGACGGCACCGTCGAGGAGGCCTCGCCGGCCAAGGACACGCGGACGTTCACGATCGACGGCGAAACCAAGCCCTACGTGCTCGAGAGGGCACTGCACTGCGACTACGGCCTGGTGCGCGCCTGGAAGGGCGACCGGCACGGCAATCTCGTCTTCCGTCGGGCGGCCCGCAACTTCAACCCGCCCGCGGCGATGTGTGGCAAGGTCACGATCGCCGAGGTCGAAGAGCTCGTCGAGCCCGGCGAGATCGACCCCGACTCCGTTCATCTGCCGGGGATCTTCGTGCAGCGCGTGGTCGCGCTCACGCCGCAGGAGGCCGCGGACAAGCGGATCGAACGGCGGACAGTGCGTCCGGCAGCAGGTTCCGACACGGCGAAGGAGAAGTGACATGCCCCTGACGCGGGAGCAGATGGCGGCCCGGGCGGCCGCGGAGCTCAGGGACGGCGACTACGTCAACCTGGGTATCGGCCTACCGACGCTCGTGCCGAACTACGTGCCGGACGACGTCGAGCTCGTTCTGCAGTCCGAGAACGGCATCCTCGGCACCGGCTCCTACCCTGTGGAGGGCACCGAGGATCCAGACCTCATCAACGCCGGCAAGGAGACCGTGACGATCCGTAAGGGCGCGTCCTTCTTCGACTCCGCCACGAGCTTCGGCATGATCCGCTCGGGCAAGGTCGACGCCGCGATCCTCGGCGCGATGCAGGTCTCGGAAGGCGGCGACATCGCCAACTGGATGATCCCCGGGAAGATGGTCAAGGGGATGGGGGGCGCCATGGACCTCGTCCACGGTGCCCGCAAGGTCATCGTCCTCATGGAGCACGTCGCCAAGAATGGGGACCACAAGCTCCTCAAGGAGTGCGTGCTGCCCCTGACCGGCAAAGCCGTCGTGCAGCGCATCATCACGGATCTGGCGGTCATCGACGTCACCGAGAAGGGCTTCGTCCTGCGCGAGCTCGCGCAGGGCGTCACCGAAGATGAGGTCAAGGAGAAGACCGGCGCCCGACTCACCGTTGACTTGATCCGCAGCTGACGAAGCTCACACCAAGGGTGAGTTGATACCCGGACCCGAACCCGCTGTCGGAGGCAGGCGCGGGCGGGTAACGCTCAGCGCTTGCTCGCAGGAGTCCTGCCCGCGGGTTGGGTCGGGAGCATCGGGACGGCTTTCACGACGAACCAATCCGAGCGCAGGGCCAGCGTCTGCCGCATCTTGGTCCCGCTGATCGTCACCGCGCGTTTGGTGCCGCGCAGCTGCAGGTCTTGCACCCGCCCACCCAGCTGACCGCGCCCGTCGCGGTTGATGATCCGCACGTCGGTGAGCTGCCCCAGACCGAACTCCTGTTCCAGGGTGCGCACGGGGATCTGCTTGGTCCAGCCGGTGTTCGGGTTCTTCATCCGTCCGTCGTAGGGGTCGGACTTGGCGACCTGATAGGACGGGCCGCCTGCCACCGAGTATCCGCCGTTGCTCGCGGAGAACTCGGTGAACGCCAAGGGGGCGTTGGCCCGCTTCGAGGAGCGCAGGACCAGGCCGGCGGTGCGTGCGATTGCGTCGTCGGTGCGCTTGGTCTCGCCGCCGATGCGGGTGCCCGCCTTGGTGACGCGAGCGACGCCCTTGAAGACCTGGCACGAGATCGTGTCGCAGATGTCCCAGACCGCCCCCTTGGCGCGCTGGCGGGTGAGGTAGGCGGCGGCGTAGGTGCGAGCGGCAACCGACTGGGCGGCTAGCGCCTGGACGTGCCACGACGAGGGCATCTCGTTCGGGACGACACTGCGCAGGTAGGACTCCATCGTGGAGTCCAGGACGGTTTTGAGGGACGACCCGTCCCGGTGGGCGATGACGCTGCCGCGCAGCGCCTGCTGGATCCCGCCGGGCAGCGAGAGCGTCACGATCTTAGAGCTCGAGCGGAAGACGACCGCCTTGCCGACCGGCAGGCGGTAGGGCTTCCACGCGCCCGCAGCATCGAGATAGGCGACCTTCGTCGCGTCGCCGGAGGCCTCGACTCGCCAAGCGCGGTATCCGGCGCCCGTCGGCAGGGCCCGCGCGGTCCGCCCGACGATCGCGGTCAGGCCCGGCGCGGGCAGGACGGTGGTCGAGCCGTCGTTGTCACCGCTGATCCACACCCTGATGGAGCCACCGGCAACCTTGTGCAACGCCGTGCCCGGATAGTAGAAGGCAAGGATGTCTGCCCAAGCCAGTCCGGCGTCGGCCGCACCGTAGGCACCCCACTGGCTCATCCCGCGACCGTGTCCGTAACCGCGGCCCTCAAAGACGACGGACCCGGACTGGGGGCGCGGAGTGACCTCCACCGCCTGGGCGGAGCCGGCCGACCCGGGCAGGACGGCGATCCCCACCGCCGCCAGGGTTGACAGGGCCGCCACAGCGGCACCGCTGCGGCGGGCGGCGTGGGGCAGTTCGGAGCGGACGTGGGTGCGGGCGCTATCGATCACGCCCTACCCATCGACCCGGGCTCACTCGAACTTGACCCAAAGGCCGCCACGATTCCCGCCGGAGTCGGTTTGCCCGTCGATCTCCGCGCAAAGCAAAGCAACTCCCGGGCCGCCCCGCCGAGCCGACTGGCGCAGCCGCGAGCTACAAGTCTTGCGTCCGGCCGGTGCGGGCGGACTCGATGACGGCCTCAGCGACCCTGACGGTCGCCAACCCCTGCGACAGGGTGACGATGTCGGCGTCCTTGCCCAGGACAGCGTCGCGGAAGCTCTCATGCTCGACGAGCAGTGGTTCGCGTTTGGGGATGGCGTAGCGGATCACGTCACCCTCGGAGACCCCACGGAAGCGGGCGATGTCCCCCCACGTGGTCTCGATCGAGCCGTTGGCGTGGAAGGTGAGGTCGGCGGTCAGGGTGTCGGCGATGAACGCGCCCTTCTCCCCCGTGATGACCGTGACCCGCTCCTTGAAGGGCGAGAGCCAGTTGACGAGGTGGCTCGTCACGGTGCCGTCTGCGAGCTGGCCGGTGATCGACACGAGGTCCTCGAACTCCCGACCGCTGCGGTAGGCCGTGCGCGCCGCGACCGAGGTGAAGGGCTGCTGGCGCACCCACGAGGTGAGGTCAATGTCGTGCGTCGCGAGGTCCTTGACGACCCCGACGTCGGCGATGCGCGCGGGGAACGGTCCCTGGCGGCGCGTGATGATCTGGTACACGTCTCCGAGTTCACCTGCCTCGAGCCGGGACCGCGCTTGCTGAAGGGCGGGGTTATAACGCTCGATATGGCCCACCGCACCGACGAGCCCGGCGTCCTCGAAGGCGGCGGCGATCTTCTCGGCCGCCGGCGTGTTCTGCGCGAGCGGCTTCTCGATCATCGTGTGCACGCCGGCCGCAGCGAGCGCGAGCGCGACGTCCTCGTGGTAGACCGTCGGAACCGCGACCATGCAGTAATCCAGACGCTGGTCGATGAGCTCTTCGATCGTGGAGCACAGCGGTCGGCCCTTGGCGACACCGTGCGGGTCCTCGCCCATGACGTCGGCGACGGCGACGAGGTCGACGCCCTCCAGGCCTGCCAGGACCCGTCCGTGGTGGCGGCCCATCATGCCCAGGCCGATGAGCCCGGCGCGCAGCGTCGCCATCAGGCACCCGCCCTGGCCAGCGCGTTGACGGCCTCGACGATTCGCTCGAGGTCGCCTTGGGTGAGCGAGGGGTGCACCGGCAGCGATAGGCACTGCGCAGCGGCGAGTTCGGTCTCGGGGAGGTCGAGGTCGGCCATGAAGGGCTTGAGGCGGTGGTTGGGCACCGGGTAGAACATGCCTGATCCCACCCCGTATTCACTCTTGAGCGCCGCCGCGAAGCCGTTGCGGTCCTGCGCCACGCGCACCGTGTACTGGTGGTAGACGTGCACGGCGGCCGCAGCAACCGGCGGCGTGCCGACGCCCTCGATGTTGCCCGAGAGGAAGGCCGCGTTAGCCTGCCGCTGCTTCGTCCACGCGCCGACCTTCTTGAGCTGCTCACGGCCGATGGCGGCGTGGATGTCGGTCATGCGGTTGTTAAAGCCGACGACCTCGTTGTGGTACTGCTTCTCCATCCCCTGGTTGCGGTAGAGCCGCATGAGCCGCTCGACCTCATCGTCGGCGCACGAGACCATGCCACCTTCTCCGGAGGTCATGTTCTTCGTCGGGTAGAGGGAGAACATCGCAAAGGTGCCGAAGGCGCCGACCGGAGTGCCGTGCAGCGAGGCCCCATGAGCCTGCGCCGCGTCCTCGAAGATCTTTAGTCCGTGCTGATCGGCGACCTCCTGCAGCCCGATCATGTCCGCCGGGTGACCGTACAGGTGCACCGGCATGATGCCGACGGTGCGCTCGGTGACGGACGCTGCGACAGAAGCGGGGTCGAGACAGAAGCTGTCCGCCTCGATGTCGGCGAAAATGGGGGTGGCCCCGGTGAGCGCGACCGAGTTGGCTGTGGCGGCGAAGGTGAACGACGGGACGATGACCTCCATGCCGGGACCGATGCCGCTGGACAGCATGCCCAGGTGCTGGCCCGAGGTGCCGGAGTTGACGGCGACGCAGGCGCGCCCGAGGCCGAAGTGCTCGCTGAACTCCTTCTCGAAGGCCGCGACCTCCGGGCCCTGGGCCACCATGCCGCTGCGCATCACGCGGGAGACGGCCTCGCGCTCCTCCTCACCGATCAGCGGTTTGGCGGGTGGGATGAAATCGTTCATGTGCTCGCAGGCCCCTTCCAGGCTCGACACGTGCGGCCGGTTCGGTGCGGAAGAATGAACCGTCGGGTCCGCTCCCCCAGCACCCCGTGCAGACTATCGCGCATCACCAGCAACGAAAGGAAGCCCAACGTGAAGGTTCTCAGTGTCGTCGGCGCCCGACCGCAGTTCGTCAAGCTCGGGCCGGTGGCACGCGCGTTGGCGCAGGCGGGTGGCGTCGAGCACGTCATCGTGCACACCGGGCAGCATTACGACGCGGCGATGTCGGATGTCTTCTTCGAAGACCTGCAGATCCCCGCACCCGACGTGCACCTCGGCGTGGGGTCGGGTAGCCACGGGGCTCAGACGGGCGCGATGCTAGCCGGCCTCGACCCCGTCCTGCAGGAGCATCGACCCGACTGGGTGCTCGTTTACGGTGACACCAATTCGACACTGGCGGCAGCCGTCTCGGCAGTGAAACTGCACCTGCCGATCGCCCACCTCGAGGCCGGCCTGCGTTCGTTCAATCGGCGCATGCCCGAGGAGCACAACCGGGTCCTCACCGACCACGCGGCCGACCTGCTGCTCGCCCCGACCCAGGTCGCGATGGACCACCTGGCCCACGAGGGCCTGGCGCAGCGCAGCGTGCTCGTCGGCGACGTCATGACCGACGTCTGCTACTTGGTGCGCGAGCAGGTCGCCGACCGAGCGCTCACCGACGTCATCGGCGCCGCGAACCTGGAGGGAATCGACCTTGAGGACCCCTACCTGCTCGCCACGATCCACCGGCCGGACAACACCGATTCCCCGCAGCGGCTGCGCGCGATCGTAGAGGCCCTGCGCGACCTGCCCGCGCCCGTGGTCCTGCTCGCCCACCCGCGCCTGGTCGCCAAGGCCACGGAATACGGCATCGAACTCTTCGGCGGCACTCTGCACGGCACCTCGCCGCTGGCCTACCCGCAGATGGTGCGTGCGGTGATGGGCGCCGCGGGTGTCGTCACCGACTCCGGTGGCCTGCAGAAGGAGGCCTTCCTGCTGCGTACGCCGTGCACAACGATCCGGCCCGAGACCGAGTGGGTCGAGACCCTGGAGGCCGGCTGGAACATCCTCGACAACGATCTCACACAAGTGCGTGAGGTCGCCGTGCGAGAGGCGCCGTTCGGCGCACAAGCCACCCCCTATGGCGACGGCCACGCGGCCGATCTCGTGGCCAAGGTGCTGCTGCGTCGCGCCGGTTGAGGGCCGGCCCGGCCAGCCCCGGCGGCTCAGGCAGCGCCGACGACCCGGAAGGTGACTCCCTCGAAGCGGGCCGGATCGAGGATCCGACGACCGTCGATGACGGCCCGGACACCGGGCAGGTCAGCGGCGGACAGCTCGGCGTACTCGGCGTGGTCGGCCTGCAGGATCGCCACGTCGACCTCGGAGCCGGACTCGTAGGCGTCGAAGCCATACATCGCCAGCTCCTCGCCGGTATACATCGGGTCGTGCACGGTCACCGTCGCGCCCTCGGCCCGCAGGGCCTCCACCGTCGGGAAGACCCCCGAGAAGGCGGTCTCCTTGACACCGCCGCGGTAGGCGGCGCCAAGCACGACGACCCGAACTCCCTCCAAGTCTCCGAAGGCGCCCTTGGCCAGGCCCACGGTGTAAGCAGGCATCGCAACGTTGGCCGCGCGGGCTGCGCGGACCACGGTCGCCTCGGGGTCGTTCCACAGGTAGAGCCGCGGGTAGACCGGGATGCAGTGGCCGCCGACGGCGATGCCGGGACGGTGGATGTGGCTGTAGGGCTGGGAGTTGCTCGCCTCGATGACCTGGTAGACGTCGATCCCGTTCGCCGCCGCAAAGACGCCGAACTGGTTGGCCAGCCCGATGTTGACGTCCCGGTAGGTAGTCTCGGCGAGCTTGGCCATCTCGGCCGCCTCCGCCGAGCCCAGGTCCCACACGCCGTTGCCGCGCTCGAGGTCGAGCCGCTCGTCGAAGTCGAGCACGGCCTCGTAGAACTGCGTGGCACGAGCCGCCCCGCGCTCGCTGAGGCCGCCGATGAGCTTGGGGTACTTGCGCAGGTCGGCGAAGACGCGTCCGGTGAGCACCCGCTCGGGGGAGAAAACCAGGTCGAAGCCGTTGTCGGCGGCGCCCTGGGTCAGTCCCGAGCCCTCCTCGAGCAGCGGCAGCCAGCGATCGCGGGTCGTGCCCACCGGCAGCGTCGTCTCGTAGGAGACGAGCGTCCCCGGCTTCAGGCCTGCCGCGATGTCCTTCGTGGCGTCCGTCATCCACCCGAAATCCGGGCTGCCCTCGGTGTCGACGAAGAGGGGTACGACAACGACGACAGCGTCGGACTTCGCGACCGCAGCGGCGGTGTCGGTCGTTGCCTCGAGGTTGCCTGCAGGTACGAGCTCGGCCAGCTTCTGCGCCAGGTGCGCCTCCCCCGGGAAAGGCTCGGTGCCCGCGTTGACCTGTTCGACCACCGTCGGGTTGACGTCCGCACCGAAGACGTGGTGACCCTTGGAGGCGAACTGAACGGCCAGCGGGAGGCCGATCTTGCCGAGACCGACGACGGTGATGTTCACGAAGTTTCCTTACTGCCTACTGGACCTGCGTCTGTCGAGCCTGAATCTTAGGGCCTGGGCCGCCCCCTCTGGGAACCGCTCCTAGGCCCCACCCGTCGCCGCGGGCTTCGACAGGTCGTCACCGTAGCGGCGCACGTAGGCCTCCAACGCCCGCACCACCCGGGGATCGAACTCGTGGCCCAATCCCAGGTAGAGCCGCTCCAGCGCATCGGTAGCGTCCGCGTCGGGATCGCTGGCCAGATAGTCGTCGAAGGCGTTGGCGACCTTGACGACGCGGCTGGCCAGCTGGTTGCGGCCCCGGGTTCCCATCACCTGGTGGTAGGGAACGGCCTGGTCGCGCACGACCTGGGCCACGTCGGCCAGGGCGCCGGTGTGCTCGAGAATTCGGGCACCGTGCCGGGCGATCCGGTCCTGATCGGCGGGGGCCGCGAGCACGGTGGCGCCGAAGGGGATCGGGCGGCGCAGCGTCACCTGCCCGATGTCGTGCAGCAGCGCCGCATACTCCAGCTCGACGACATGGGCCTCACGCAGGTGCAACTCCCGCCCCAAGGCGACCGCGACGGCCGCGACCCGTTTCGCGTGTCCGGCCCGCACGACCCCCGCGAGCTCCGGTAGCCGCGAGAGCGCTCGCACGCTCTGCAGGTAGGCAAGTTGCGTCAGGGAGTACCGCCGCACGGCCAACTGGGTGATCGCCAGAGGGAGCAGCAGGAGGGGGACAGCGATGAGGCCCAGCGTCTGCTGCGCGATGGCCAGAAGGACACCGGTGCCGGCCATCGCGCTCCCGAGCCCGACGCTGTCGCGCACCTCCTCGGCGACAGTGTCGCGCCACCGCGTGCGCTCGACCTCCGCCCGGCGCGCCGCGCGCGGCGGGATCTCCAGGAGTATGACGAGGCCGACGACAGTCGTGAGCACAAGCGCCTGCCACCACCCGGGTCGAGTGGACAGCGTCGCCAGCAGCGGTTCGCCCGACCAGGGAATGCCCCGTACGACGACGCTGATCAGGACCACCGACGTCGAGCGGATCGCGGCGTCGAAGATCGCCTCGAAACGCTCGGTCGCAGGAAGGCGCCGTCGCACCACGACCCAGTCCACCGCCTGCGCTGCGAGGACGACGCTCAAGACGTCCACCGTCCGCAGGCCCACCGCCGGCGTCCCGGGCAGCGTGCTTGTCAGCGCGAGCGCGATGCCCGCGGCCGCGGCAGTCGGAGCCGTCTCCAAGCGGCCTCGAAGACGGAGCCGAAATCGCTCAGCGATGACGAGGACGACGAAGTAGACGAGGATGACGGTCATCGGGGCCTGACCGGCCGGCGGTCGATCCCCACCCACCGCGAAGACTGCCGCCAAGATCACGGCCCCGGCCACGATGAGCGCGACGAGATCAGCGCCGCCGAGCGGATTGCGCACGGTGAGGTGACGCCGCAGCAGATCGGCCCCCCGGCCCCTGGCCCGACGCAGGGCGCCATTGCCAGGGGCAGGTCGAGCGGGCTGGGGGCCCGGCCCGACCTGCTCACGAGCCAGCAGATCCGAGACGCGGGGATGCGCGTGCCGAAGCCGTGGCCTCGGGCGCGACGAGACGACCCAGGGCTGAGGTTGCTTCGAGACGAATCCGTCGACGAGGGGGCTTGGCGGCTGCGGGGATTCTCCGATGACGACACCGAGTGCGTCGACCACGTCTGGATCGAATTGCGTTCCCGACCGAGTGCGGATCTGGGCCAACGCTTCGGCGTGCCTGGCGGGCGCCTCATCACCGGCCGACCACGCCAGGGCCTCATAGGCGTCGATCACTCCGAGAATGCGTGCCGGCAGCGGAATGTCGTTGCCCGCCAATTGATCTGGATATCCGCGACCATCCCACCGCTCGTGATGATGCCGAACGACATGGGCCGTCTCATCAAGGAAGTCGATGTCGCGCAGCACCGCGAAACCGGTCTGCGCATGGGAAGCGACGACCCGCAATTGTGCGGGCGTCAGCTCGTCGGGGTCACGCGACAAGATCTCGCGGGGCACGGCAACGGTTCCGATGTCATGCAATGTCGCGGCATATCGAAGAGCCACTGCCGCCCCGCCCGTCAGACCCAGTTGAGTTTCGAGATTCCTTGCCAGCCAATCAATTCGGGCCACCCGCAGCTCAGAACCGTCACGACTCTCGCCCGCGGCCGCCAGGGTGTGCAGAATGCGACTGCGCGACTGGGACTCATCGATGTACTGCACGTAAGCCCAGCGCGCGACGACGAGCGGCGCAACGACGAACGCCGCCGCCAAAGGGCCGACGCCGCCAGGGCCCCAGAGGACGACGAAGAGGAATCCCGTCAGGGCATAACCCAGATAGAGGGGCAAGGTGGCGACGAAGGGATCCAGCGGGATCCGCGTTCCCGGCTCCTCATGAAGCCAGATCATGCCGCCCACCACGAGCAGGTTGACCAGACATAGGACGACGTCGGCTCCGAGCAGGGGGACGGCGACGTGCCGCAGCAGGTCAGGCCCGAGAGCATCCTGCGGTACCGGAACCCACCCCCGTGCCGCGACGTAGGCAAGTCCGGAGACACCGCCGAGAATGCACGTCATGGCCGAGTTGAAGACGCCGGCCGGGCCGAACGCACGGCGGAGATCGAAGAGCGGAATGAGCGCCCCCACGAGCGCCGCCCCGAACGGTCCGATGATCGGGACCGCGCACAGGAGGATGACTGCGGTGAACGAGAGATCGATTTGACTCTCGGTCTCCACGTCGCGGAGCCGGGCGCTCGCCGCGCCGAGAGCGAGCAGAACCGCCAGCCCTAGCAGATCCTGGGACCCCAGCGGGTGCACGACCCATCCGAGGCCGAGCACGACCACCGCCGTAAGCACAACCGCGACGACGTAGGCGGAGACGAAGTGAGTTCGCGACAGCGTCGAGGCTGTCGGAGCCGTCTGGCTCATCTGCCACCCGCGGCGAGGCATATCCGTCCGTCGCCGCGGGGCGTGCGCGCAGTTGATCGCCAAAGAAGCCAACATCTCTGGCGGTCCATGACACGCAATCCTACCGACCGTCTGGGGCTGGCGAACTTAGCCGCGAGGCGCGTAGCCACATGCCACCCTCGCCAGGACCTGTGAATCAGGCGATCGTATCGGCGGCGACCGGCTTCGGGTGCCACCACCAGGTGCCGGCGGCGGCCGACTCCATGCCGGGGGCCTGCAGGTCCGCGGCAAACACGGGCTTGGGATGCCACCACCAGGTGCGTGCGGCGGTTGCGTAGCCAATGGGCGAAGAGGTGTTGTTCATCACGATCTCCTGAATTCGGTCGACGAACAGGCGCGACAAAGCCGCATCCTGAATTGGTGAAAGTAACCGAGCGGCAACGACTTTCGTCTCCCCGAGCCCTTCGGTATTGACTATCTTTGCACCCGTCTGGAACGGAAGACCAACACATTTACTACTTCCTTAAACAACTTTTGTAATTCCATAAGGTGACCCGCGGCACACTTAAGAACAATCGTCCGCATAGGCATGGAAAAAGGCATGCAGATAGGACGATCGACCTAGTCATCGATCGCCTGGCAATTCATGCATGAGGTCTTGGTTTCGCATAGAAACACCAAGTGAAAGGCGGGGAACGCCGCCTGGCTACACACCACCCCCATGCACTGCGCGCAATCGCATGCGAGAGCGCCCGCTGGAATAGAATCCGGCGGCCGCGCACAGCCGCAATGCTGTCTGCGCAGGGTTCAAGTGTCGCCTCCGGACGCGTCGCCACGAGGACAGCGCCGCCACCGGGAAACCCGTCGCGAATGTCGGTTCCGCGCGAACCAGCACCCCGGGGAAGCTGCCCTGGCGCTCTACTCACGTGTCGAATCGCGGCCGTCGGCTCACCTCAAGCTCGAGCCGGACTCCCCTGCTGTCCGCCGTTGGTCCCCGCCGTTACCCCTGTGCGAGAATGTGGCGCATCCCCGCGCCCCCGCGGGATCGCGCATGCTCGGGCCGGCACATGTGGCACCCAGGCGTGTTGATCGGCCCCCCACAGCGTCGGGCGACTCGCCCGGACCGTCGAAGGAGCCGATGCCAGTGACCACGATAGGAGGTGCACGATGAGTAGACGTGCCCGCAAACGTCGCTCTCGCAAGGGAAACGCGGCCAACCACGGCCGCCGCCCCAACGCCTGAGCTACGTCACAGCACGTCGGGCCCAGCTATATCGCGAACATCGATGCGAGCCCGACCGGCTACATACGAAACGGTCTGCCGCCCCCCCCGGAAGAGGGGGCGACAGACCGTCTCGTGTGTCCGTCAGCTCAGCGGACGTTCCCAATGCGTGGATGTGTCCAGGCGCTCGAAGACCTCGACGGTCTCGACCGACGCCGTGGACCCCGTGTCGTCGAAGTGAACGGTCGTGATTCTCGACATGATCTGGGCGCGCAAGCGTCCGGGGGCGGCCTCACCGGCGCAGGATCGACGCACAAGAGCCTTGAGCAGTAGATCCCGCTCGTACTCATCAAGGCACTGGGCGCACCCGTCCAGGTGTGCTCGGATCCGTTCGCCGTCCTCCGGGGTGGTCTCCCTGTCGATGTATTCGAAGACGCGCATCACGATCTCAGAACAGTCCGCCCCGGCGTGATCGTGTCCTAGCTCCTGGTGCGGATCCTCACGCTGAGCCTGAGTCACGCCCCGGCCCCCTGCCCGACGTAGCCGGACTCCACCGCGTAGTCGCTGAGCAACTCACGCAGCTGCCGGCGACCCCGATGCAGGCGGGACATCACGGTCCCGATGGGGGTATCCATGATCTCTGCGATCTCCTTGTAGGCGAAGCCCTCGACATCAGCGAGGTAGACCGCCATGCGGAAGTCTTCCGGCAGAGCCGCGAGCGCGCGCTTGACGTCACCGTCCGGCAGGT
>JAUNUZ010000459.1 GCA_030537915.1 Micrococcales bacterium | reverse complement strand
GTGGCGCAAGGTGTCTTCTATCAAGGTGAGCCTCACGGCCTCCCAGGCAACAAGGGCGACGAACTGGCGGGGCGTGACGATCGCCCGGTGAGACAACCGACCACCGACTCGGTGCCGCCACGAAGTCCTCCTGGACGACCGTTCGGTGCCGATAGGTAGTCGCCGCAGGACGCGGCCGGTGGGATGGATCCTGCCGAGGAACTTCACGGAAGAAGCCTCATGTACACCTCCTCGACGCTGCGTCGCGCCGTCGCAGCGGGCATGCTTTCGCTAGTGGCGGCCGCGCCTGCTGGGATGGCCCAGGCAGCCCCGGCCGTTCAGACACCGACAGCCGATCCGGGGGTGCAGCGGGCAGTAGCCGCGATTCGCCCCGACCCCCGCATCGAGAACGACGCGCGCCTGAAGCAGGCGCGCACCATCCTGGCGGCGAACCGCCCGCTGACGATCACCGTGCTGGGCGACTCGGTCGGCAACGATCCGGGCGAGTGGGTGTCGAAGTTCGGCCAGGGCCTGGCGACCGATCGGGTCGTCGTCGTGCACCACTTCGACTGGCAGCGCGTCGCGTGGCTGCGGCCGACCGAGGTGTTCGGGCCCGAGGGCGACCCCGCGAAGCCGCAGCTCACGGTGTGGAACTTCGGGTGGCCCGGAGGCACGCCATTGCGGGCCGCGCAGCACCTCAAGGTCGGCGTCCCGACCAAACCGGATCTGGCGATCGTCTCCTTCGGTCACAACCTGGGCCCCGCCGCGGTCGTCCCGCACCACGACGCGCTGGCCGCCGCCTTGACCAAGCGCTGGGGGAGAGTGCCGACCGTGACGACGATCGCGCACATGACGCCGGTCGTCCGGCCCGGCCAAGCCGAAGGGCGCGCGCGGCTCGTGCAGTGGCTCCAGGCCCGCCGGCTCCCCTACCTCGACAAACGCACCGTCTTTGACACCGTGACCGATCAACGCACCGTCTTCCACGACGCCGTCCACCCGAACTGGCTCGGCTACCGCCTCATCGCCGATCTCGTCGACGCGGCGCTGTCGCCATCGGGTCCGGCGGGGACGCGGCCGGCGCCCAAGCCGGCCGCCGTCTACAGCGCCACGAAGGCGCGCGCCACCCTGGTCCGCTACACCCAAACGCGCAGCAACCGCACGACCACCATCAAGGCCACCTACGCCTTCCGCGACGGGTTTGGGCGGCCGATGGCGCACGCCTGGGTGACCATGGGCCTGTCCGGCCCGCGCGGCACGAAGGCCTCCCTGGAGACCGACGCCGGCGGCCGGGTGACCGGAATCGTCTCGATCGCCAACGGCGGGACCGGGAAATTGACGGCCACCGCGAACGACGGCTTCACGACCCTGTCCGCGCGCCCGGGCGTGGTCCGCGCCCGCTGACGCCCAGCAGGGACACTCCGGGGCTTCTTCAGGCTCGTTCGGGCTGCCAAAAGTCCAGGCTTTCGCAGCTCAGACGAGCCGCCGGACCAGGGGGATGCGCCCGCCGAGCATGGCGATGATGTAGGCCCCGGTTAGGACGGCTGCGCATCGGGCGATCAGCTGCCCGGGACTCGCGGCGACGGGGCCGCCGCCGATGACGGGGGCCCTCTCGACGACGGCGAGCACGAGTTGGTGGACGCCGAAGACCCCCAACGTGGCCGAGCCGAGGAGGCGGCCGAAGCGGGCCGGGCCAGGGCGGGCGAGGGCCGCGGCGGCCGCCCCGGGGCGCACCAGCCAGCGGGACAGATAGAGGGCCGAGCAGGCGCTGACGGCGACGGCGGGGTGGAAGTAGGACTCGGCGGGTTGGTAGTGCTCAAGCACCGCGCCCACGCCGCTGGGTTGCCGCCACTGCCAGCTCACCCAAGCGCAGCCTGCGATGAAGGCGAGCAGCGAGGACCAGCCGATGCCGGCCCGAAGCGGCGCTCGACGGACGGCGTAGCCGAGGATGAAGTAGCCCAGGTAGGGCACCCACCACGTCACGGCGGTGCGGACCCAGACCTCACTGGCCGGGGCGGTCGGCGCGATCGCCATCGCCAGGGCCGGCATGAGCGCCAGCGCCACCCCGGCGATCCCCAGTGCCCGGGT
>JAUNUZ010000458.1 GCA_030537915.1 Micrococcales bacterium | reverse complement strand
CGGTGCATGAGGTATTCGAGCAGCGCGAATTCTTTGGCTGTGAGATTGACCGAAACCCCGGCCCGCTCGACCCGTCGGCGAGCCGGATCGAGGGTGAGGTCGCCGACGGCCGAGATCGTCGGTCGCTCCGGGGCGCCTCGACGGATCAGGGCGCGCAGGCGGGCGACGAGCACGACGAAGCTGAATGGCTTGATGAGGTAGTCGTCCGCGCCGAGCTCGAAGGCGTCGGCCTGGTCGTAGTCGCCATCCTTCGCCGTGAGCATCAGGACGGGGGTCCACACCTTGGCCCGCCGTAGCTCCTCGAGCACCTTGTAGCCATTGAGGCCCGGCAACATGATGTCGAGCACGATGGCGTCGTAGGCGTTGCCGATGGCGGCGTGCAAACCGGCCCGGCCGTCGTGCAGAATCTCGACAGTAAATCCGTGGGACGTCAGCCCGCGCCGGATCAACTGAGCGAGGCTCACCTCGTCCTCGACCACGAGAATGCGCATCGTTCGTCTCCCTCCGACCCCGGTGCCGGACGACTGGGGCCCGACGGGGCCTGCTCTCAACGTAGTCCCGCAGGGCGCCCGCCCGCGGGCCGGAGCCTGGCCGCCCCGCTCGTCCTCTCAGCTACCTGAGTTCAGGCTGAGTGCGAGTCATCAGGCGCCGTAGAGAGGTTCGCTGATAGGGGTCGAGGATGAGGCGTGGCCGTTGCTTGCACGCGAGGGCGAAGTCTAGGATCTGGTTCACCGCCACAGCAGCGCTCAGGCACGCGCCGCTCGGCGAGAATCAGCGCAAGATAAGTGCGTCAGGGGGACGCGTGAACAGCCATCTGCCGGCAGGGGATGCCGGACGGTCCGAGCCAGGGGTCGATCTGTCCGTCGTCATCGCCTGCTTCAACGGGCAGGAAACCTTGCCCACCCAGCTCGATGCATTGGCGGCGCAGGACGATCCGGTGCCTTTCGAGGTCATCCTCGCCGACAACGGCTCGACCGACGACAGTGCCGCAATCGCGCGTTCCTACGCTCACCGGATCGACATCCGCGTCGTGGACGCCTCCGGGGTCAAGGGCCCGGGGCATGCGCGCAACGTAGGGGTCGCGGCGGCCCGCAGCGACCGCATCGCCTTCTGCGACGCCGATGACGAGGTCGCCGCGACGTGGGTATGCGCCGCCTATCGCGCGCTGGACGCGCACGACTTCGTGGCCGGCAAGGTCGATATCGAGAAGCTCAACTCCGCCTCGACCCGGCGCACCCGCGTCATGGCCCAGCAGGAGGGCCTGCAGGACTCGGCCGTCGGTGTGGGCTTCAAGCACGCCGGCGCGGGCAACATGGCATTTCGCCGTGCCGCCTTCGAGACCGTCGACGGGTTCGACGAGACGCTGCGCTGCCTGCAGGACAGCGACCTGTGCTGGCGCATGCAGATGGCTGGAACGCGGTTGGTCTATATGCCCGACCTCATCATCTACACCCGGCTGCGCAGCACCCTGGGCTCGATGGCGCGTCAGGGCTACCTGTACGGCAAGTCCTTCGCGCAGCTGGAGAGCCGCTACGGCGTGAATCCACAGGCCGGCGGCCAGGCGACGTCGGAGGCCGGCCGCGACTGCGGGGGTCCTTCGCTGCGGGATCGCCTCAGCCGCGTCGCTCGCTTCGGCCGCCTGGCTCGCCGCGGTCTCGGCGGCACCGTCTGGCAGCTCGCCTGGCACGCCGGCCACCGGAGCGGACGCCGCGCTGTCCGGCGCCGCCCGGTGCACATCAAGGACGCGACGCCGGCCTAGCCGCAGCCGATCGTCAGCTCGTTTCGTGGGGGAGTGCAGGGGGAAGCAGTGATGAGTACAACCGTCGATGAGGGGCTCCAGGATCGTCTGGGAGCGCCGCGCCGGACCGGCTACGACGTCGCGATCATCGGGCTCGGATATGTCGGCCTGCCACTGGCGCAGGAGGCGGCCGCGGCCGGGCTGCGGGTCCTTGGTTACGACGTCAGCGCGCGCGTCGTCGGCGCGCTGAGCGACGGTCGCTCGCACGTCGACGACCTGTCCGATGCCGACATTGCGCGGATGATAGATGCCGGCTTCGAGGCGAGCCTG
>JAUNUZ010000457.1 GCA_030537915.1 Micrococcales bacterium | reverse complement strand
CTGTCAACGCCGCTCCAATTCTGACCCGCTTTCGTCGTCTGTGCCGATCGTAATCTGACCCACCCCGGTGGTTGAGGTTGTGCGTCCTGGGGTGGGGGCATGCCCCCACCCCAGGACGCGGCTTCGTCTGTCAGGCCATCTAGGCGGCCGTGGCAGGGGGTGCGGGGGGCCGGGCGATCAGCCCGGCGCGGCGCTTGTCCTTGAGGCGGTAGCTTTCGCCCTGGATCGTCACCACCGAGGCGTGGTGGAGGATGCGGTCGAGCATGGCGGCGGTCAGCACGCTCTCGCCGGCGAACGCCTGGTCCCACGATCCGAAGGTCAGGTTCGACGTGAGTATCATCGAGCCGCGCTCGTAGCGCTTTGCGACCACCTGGAAGAACAGGTTCGCCTGCTCGCGCCCCAAGGGCAGATATCCGATCTCGTCGATGACGAGCAGCCGGTAGGTGCTCACGGCCCGGTGCATGGCTTCCTTGAGCTTGCCCTGTCGCTGGGCGGCCTCGAGCATCATGACCAGGTCCGCGGCGGTGATGAAGCGGACCTTCATCGCCCGCTGCGTGGCGAGGTAGCCGAGCGCGATGGCCAAGTGCGTCTTGCCCACGCCCGACGGGCCCAGCAGCACGACGTTGTCGGCACGCTCCACGAAGGCCAGGCTGGCCAGCTCCAGGAGCTGCTTGCGTGGCGCTCCGCTGGCGAAGCCCCAGTCGTAGCCCTCCAGCGTCTTGATCGCCGGAAAGCCCGCGACGCGGGCGGCCATCTCCTTGGCGCGTACCTGCCGGGCTTCGGCCTCCGTGCGCAGCACGTCCTCGAGAAAGTCCCCGAAGGTCGCCTCGCGCGTCACCGCAGCCTGCGCCGCGGCCGACCAGGCGCCATCCACGACCTTCAGCCGCAGCTCCTCGCAGAGCGCAACGATGCGGGCGTGCTGGAGATCGCTCATGGCCGCACCTCCCCGTTCATGAACGGCGTCAGCGCCTCGTAGACCGACAACGGATGTTGGAAGCCGACGATAGGTAGCGGCAAGGCCGTGATACGGAAGACGGATGCGGGTGGCCCGTCTCGCAGGATCGTCCCGCCCCACGGCGCGGGCACGGGTTGAAGCGCCGCGCGTTCGTCCTCCAGCCGCTCGGCCGGCACCGCGCCCGTGGTGGCATGCACCCGCGCGTTTGCCACCTCGCGCATCCAGCGCCGCACGGCCGCGTTGGCGGCAGGCGCGTCGACGACGAGCCCGTCCTGCACCATGCGGCTGGCGAAGGGCACGTAGAAGCTGCCCCGCAGGTAGCGGATGAACCGCTCGACCTTGCCCTTGGTCTGGGCCCGATAAGGTCGGCAGAGCCGGGGACGGAACCCGGAATGGCCGGCGAAGTCGGCAAAACCCCCGTGGAAGCGGTGCTTGCCCTGCCCGTAGGCGTCGCGTTGCGTCACCACCGTGCGCACGTTGTCGTAGAGCACCTCGCGCGGCACGCCCCCGAAAGCCAGGAAGGCCCGCTCGTGGCAGGCGATCAGCGTCTCGACGCGCTCGTCGGTCACGAACTCCACATAGGCGGCGCGGCTCCAGCCGAGCGTGGCCACGAAGACCGACAGCCGCGATCCCACCCGGCTCCCGCTGCGCCGGATCACCGCCCAGTCCACCTGCATCTGCTGGCCCGGGGCCGTCTCGAACCGCACCACGGGCTCAGGCACGGCCTGCGCCCTCAGCGCCGCGACATGAGCCTTCACCATCGTGTAGCCGCCCGCGTAGCCCCGCGTCCTGATCTCCTCGAGCAGCACGTTCGCCTGGATCGTCTCCGGCGCGGCCGCCGCCAGACGCGCGGCGATGTAGCCCTCGTACGGGTCGAGCTTAGAGGGACGCCGCGGCCGCTCCTTGTAGCGCACCGCAGCCGCGTCCCGCAGGTAGCGCCGCACCGTGTTGCGCGACATGCCCACCTCGCGCGCGATCTCCCGCACGCCCATTCCATGCTTGGCCAGCACCCGGATCTCCATCGCCATCTCCACTCCGATCATGCCCAGCCCCCGGTTCCAGTCAGGAGGCCACGCTACCGGGGCGGGTCAGATTACAGTCGGCTCACGGGTCAGTTTTGCAGCGGCGGCTACA
>JAUNUZ010000456.1 GCA_030537915.1 Micrococcales bacterium | reverse complement strand
CCTGAACTGGGAGCCCCTGACCCGGGAGCGTCTGACCCGGGAGCGCGTCCAGCGGCAGGTAGGCGGCAAGATCCGCCCGCCTGCCGCTGGCACGCACCCGGCCGCTGGCCTCGGCCTGGGCCCAGGTGAGCCGCCCGGACGTGAGTCCCAGCCACGTGTCGGCGTCGGTCTCCACGACGTTGGGTGGGGTGCCGCGGGGGTGCCTTGGCCCCGCGATGCACTGCACCGCACCGAAGGGTGGCACGCGCACTTCGACGCTGCGCCCCGGGACGCGCAACCCGAGCTCTTCGAGCGTGTAGCGGACCGCGGTGGCGAGAGCCGCGCGATCTAGCGCTTGCTCCTGCTGCCAGCACTCATAGGCGAGTCGCCCCTGCTCGGGGTCGATCCGACGGCGCGGCGGCACGATCAGCCCACCTGTTCGGAGCGACGCGGCTCACCGGATTCGCCGGCCCGCCCGGTGATCCGCGGTAGCGCGAGGGCTCCCTCCCGCAGGACCTCGCGGGTGGCGGCATACGGTCCGTCGGGGCACGGCCAGTGCGCGGCGATGACGAACGGGATCCGCGGCTGCTGGACCGGCCCGGGCAGGGCGGGGGCGTCGCGGACCCTGAACCACCGCCACAGGTCGGCGGCCCGAGACCAGGGGAATTCGGGCGGGATGACGAGGCCGACGCGCATGGGAGCAACGGTACGGGCAGCGCCTGACACCCGCTCTGCCCAACGGGCGACCCAGCGCAGGTCGGGCAACGCAGCAGATCCCGAGCAGCGGATCAGTGGTGGCGACGTGCCGCCATCGACGCGTCCTGGGCGTCCCGCTTGCGGTCCTCGACGTCCTGCATTTTGCCCCGGGTCCAGGGCACGAGTGCGAAGAGGACGGCGGACATCGCCAGCGTCGTGCCGCCGACCACGAGGTAGTACTGGCTGTCGGGCAACCCAGCCATCGCCTTGATCGTCTGGGCGCCGACGGCCTGGCCCGCGGACGAGGCGAGGAACCACAGTGCCAGGGCCTGGCTGGCGAACGCCCGCGGCGCCAGCAGCGTGGTGGCCGAGAGCCCGACGGGGGAAATGCAGAGCTCGGCGACCGTCTGAATGACGAAGATCGCGGCGAGCAGATAGAAGGGGGCACGGTTTGCGCCTCCCGCCAGGGAGTAGGTGGAGAAGGCCGCCGAGAGCATCAGGGCAGACAGGCCGACGATGAAAACCGCCAAGGCGAACTTGAAAGGCGTGGAGGGGAACCGGCCGGCACGGCGGGTCCAGAGCCAGGCGAAGAAGGGCGCCATCACGATGATCGCGATGGGGTTGATCGACTGATACCACTCGGGGCTGATCCAGCCCTGGAGGTCGGTGTTCTGCTCGGCGAAGGACGCCATCTTGCCGGCAGCCTGCTCGAAGATCATGAAGAAGAGCGCGGCACCGACCCAGAGTGGCAGGTAGGCCAACAGGTGGGTGCGTTCGGTGTCGGTGACGCGCGGGCTGCGGAACATCACGGTGAAGTAGACGATTGGCGTGATGATGCAGGTGATCGAGATGGCGTCGACGGCAGCACGCACAGGGCTGGAGTTCCACGTCGTGGCGAGGAAAAAGATGACGGCGAAGGCGACGAGGACACCGAGCGCCATCAGGGCGAATCGGCCGCGCTCGTGGGGCTGGAGAGGATTGGGGACGTCATCACCGGCGCCGCGCAACTTGCGTCGGCCCAGGACGAAGAGCACGAGGGCGACAGCCATGCCCACGGCGGCGGCGGAGAAGCCGGCGTGGAAGCCCCAGCGGTCCTTGAGGAAAGCCACGACGAAGGGCGAAAAGAATGCGCCGATGTTGATCGACATGTAGAAGATCTGGAAGCCACCGTCACGGCGGGGGTCGTCCTCGTTGTAAAGGGTGCCGACCATCGCGGAGATGTTGGGCTTGAGCAGGCCGGTGCCGAGCGCTACGAGCGCGATCCCCAGCCAGCTGAAGACGGCGCCCGGAACGGCGAGACTGACGTGACCGGCCATGATGACGACGCCGCCGTAGAGGACGCTGAGGCGGGCGCCAATGATCCGGTCTGCGGCGAGGCCGCCGACGATGGCGAGCAGATAGACGCTCGCGCCGTAGA
>JAUNUZ010000455.1:565-2098 GCA_030537915.1 Micrococcales bacterium | reverse complement strand
GGGTGGTCCAACGCACTTCAGCACCGGGCAGCATCGCGGTGGGAAGCCAGATCGCCTCGGCGCCACATCTGCCCGCAGCGCTGCAGGACACGTCGCGGCCCTGGCCACTCGCCACGGTCAGCAGCCCGCCGAGCTTCCAGTTCATCCCTGCGATGCCGTCCAGGTACTGGTCGGACCCGGCGATGACTCCCGCGACCCGAGCGGCCCAGATGAATCCGACGTGTGGGTTGAGCACCTGGCGGGCCCGGAAGGGCAACCACCGCCCGAGCTTGATGCTGCCGCGCATGCTCAAGCGGCCGCACTGGACAACCGGTGCGCCGACACAGATTGCCTGGGCCAAGTGACGTCGTACCGGCGTGTCCAAACCGTCCAGATCGGCCTCGGTGAACCGCGGCCCGGGTTGCGTGGAGTTGCCGCACAGCCGGCGCTCCCAGTCGCGCAGCGTCCAGCTGCTTCGATCCTGTGGTGACATTGTCACCGGGCTTGGTCCGCAACCGTGATCGGGTGGGCTGCCAGGAACCTGCCCCTGACGGCGGGGATGGCCACGAGCAAGACCTCGATGGGGATCATGACTGCATAACTCGCGGCGTGCCCGCGATAGTTCACGATGCCGTTGCAGTGCGAAGGATCGGCAGGCGCTAGAGCCTGAGGCAGACGAACTGACAGTCGCAGGTTGTGTGCCCGACAAGGCGTAGATCGACGAAAACGCTGGACGGCAGGCAGATTCGGGAGTAAACCGTTCACAAGGGTCGGTTTCGGCCCGGGGGATGCGACGGCGGGAGCCGTCGCTGGGGCAAGGGGGCCCTTCATGTCACACGTCTCGTCCAACGCACACAATCGCTTCACCCGAGAACACCCGCCGCACGATCGCACGCCGGCCGAAGCCGTCCGAGGTGGCGTCAGGTCACGCGGAGCAAGGATCACCGCGGTCGCGGTGGCTTCGGGCACAATGCTGATGCCGGCCGTCATGTTCGCTCCGGCAGCGGGCGCGCAGCCGGTCGCCTCATCCGCGACTCCGGCAGCCACCTCGGCGTGTTCGACGTCCTGGGGCACCGGCGCCAAGGGCCCAGCTGCCCTGACACTGTCCAGGACGACGCTGAAGAACGTGCGCGCGGGCCAGCATCCGTGCTTCGACCGCATCGTCGTCGACGTCTCGAGTCAGCTGTCGCATCGGGGCTACCGGGTCGGCTACGTCTCGGCGGTTCATCAGGAGGGCTCTGGCAACGTGGTGGCGCTGCGGGGTAGGGCCAAGCTGGAGGTGGTCGTCGGGGCGCCGGCCTATGACTCCAAGGGCAGGTCGACCTACAAACCCCGCAACCCGCGTGAGCTCGTGCGGGCCTCGGCGCTCAGGGCGGTCAAGCAGGTGGCCTGGGCGGGGTCGTTCGAGGGGCAGTCGACGATGGGGGTGGGGGTCGATCGGCGCAGGCCGTTCCGCGTCTACGTCCTGGACTCCCGCACGGCGCCCGACCGGCTCGTCATCGATATCGCCAATCACTGAGTCCAGCCAACTTAGAACAGGCCCGTGCTGAACGG
>JAUNUZ010000455.1:0-555 GCA_030537915.1 Micrococcales bacterium | reverse complement strand
TGTATTGCGCCATCCAGGGCGCCCCGCAACCTTAGACCCGGCCGGTGGTTATCGGGGGGTCGCGGGCGGGTGGGCGGCCAGCGCACCTCGACCTCGGCGTCGAACTCGAGCCGGGTGTGGGCGCCGGCCCGTCCTACCCTGGGGCGATGGCGCATCCGCTGATGTTCGACGAGGACGACCCGCTGTTGATCCGGCTACGCGAGCTCGCGCTCGGTCTGCCGGAGGCGGCGGAGAAGATCAGCCACGGACGACCCGCGTTCTACACGGCGAAGGTCTTCGCCTACTACGGCGGGTCGATCAAGGTGGCAGGGGAATATCAGCAGCACTCGGCGTCGCTCGTCATCAAGCCGGACGCCGCCGAGCGGCTCGCACTCATCCCGGAGCCCCGTTGCTACGCGCCGGCCTACCTCGGGCCGAGCGGGTGGATCGGCCTCGACCTGAGCGCTGACACCGACTGGGGCGAGGTCGCCGAACTGCTGGAGTTGTCCTACCGCGAGACGGCGAGCAGAAGCCTCGTCGGCCAGCTCGACGCCCACCCACGCGCCGCAGGAGGGT
>JAUNUZ010000007.1 GCA_030537915.1 Micrococcales bacterium | reverse complement strand
GTTGAACTGACTGTTAACGGTCGCGGACGCGACGAGGCCCCGTCACACGCTCGTCTGTCGGGGCCTCGTGCTGTCCTGCGCGAACACCGGTGGCGCGGCCCGCGCTTCGAACGTCAGGTGATCGCACGTCGGCTAGCGTGGGCCGGGGTGTCGCCGTTAGCGTGGACATCATGAACCCCGCGCTGATTCGCGACGCTGCCGTCCGTGCGGGACGGTCCCTTCATCAGAGGGTGCCGTCGTCGGTGCGTCGCAGGGTTCGACCGCTGGTTGAGCAGCAGCTGGGGCGAAAGGTCGAGCTGCGCCATCTGTCGTTCGAGCAGCGGGCCCCGGCCGGGTTCCGCCCGGCGCTGCGGCCCTTTGCCATCGAGGCGCCGGACGAGCTCTTCATCCCTAAGGCGCTCGCGAAGTACGGCCTGGGCAAGTACGAGCCCTACGCGCTCGACCTCTACCTCGCGCTCCTCGAGCACACTCGTGGGGGAGCGGTGCTCGACATCGGCGCGAACGTCGGGCTCTACGGCCTGCTGGGGTGCGCGCTCGGGCGTGGACCCGTCTACTCCTTCGAGCCCACGCCCCGGATCGCCGCCGCGGCCCGGCGCTCGGCCAGGGTGAGCCGTCTGCCGCTGCGCGTCGAGCAGACGGCCGTCGGGGCCGAGGTCGGCACTCTGACGCTCTACCTGTCCAACACCTCGGACGCGTCGAACTCGCTCAACCCCGACTTCCGGGAGTCCGAGCGGCGGATCGACGTGCCGACCACCACGGTCGATGCCTTCTGCGCAGCCAAGAGGATCGCGCCGACCCTCCTGAAGATCGACACCGAGACGACCGAACCAGCCGTGCTACGCGGCGCGCGGCGCACCATCACCGAGTACCGACCCTGGATCCTTGTCGAGGTTCTGCATGGCCGGTGCGTAGGCGAATTGGACGCCGCCATGGACGGATTCGACTACACATACCACCATATCGACGGCCCCGGGCCGCGGCCCGTCGCCGACCGGATCGAAGGAAAAGGCGGTGGCGACATGTATCTGCTCGCGCCCAAACTCGTGCCGGCCTCGGTGTGGAGTGCGATGAACGCCTGGCGCGAGGTGCTGGCCGGCGTGCGCATGACCGGCAGCACGGTCGAGGTCTCGGCCCTGCTCCTGGACGCCGAGCTGCGCCCGCTGGCGTAGGCCGGTCGCGCTGTCGATGTGCGGGGCGCTCAGCCCGCCCTACCCGAGCATGTCGCGGCCGGGCTCAGACGAGATTGCCGTAGACCTGCTTGGCCTTCTCCAGCGCGGACACATACCCGGCGCGCTCGTAGGCGGTCGCATCGGCATCGGCGGGCACTGCGAGCAGGCCGCGGGCGGCAGCTACGTCCGCGAATCCCTTGCGCTCCAGCCAGGTCGAGAGCCCGTCCAGCAGCGTGCGGGCGTGCTCCGGCCCGTGCCGCAGCAAGGATGACGTCGTCATCGCGACATCCGCGCCCGCGAGTAGGTAGCGCGCGACGTCCTCCCAGGTCTCCACGCCGGAGGTGCCGGCCAAGCTCGTGGAGACTCTGCCGCGCAGGGCCGCGATCCAGGTCCGGGGCAGGCGTCCCTCGAAGGGCACCGACAGCTGCACTCCCGAGGCGACGGTCACGCTCTCGATGTCGACTTCCGGCTGCACGAAGCGGTTGAAGAGCACGAGCCCGTCCGCATGGGCGTCGTCGAGCCGGCGGGCCATCTCGCCGATGGAGGACAGGTAGGGCGAGAGCTTCACCGCGACGGGGATCGTCACGGCCTGTTTGACCCGCTGCAGGATCTCGACGTGCCTATCCTCGACCTCCCGCCCGCTCATCTGTACGTCACCGGGCACGAGATAGATGTTGAGCTCGATGGCGTAGGCACCGGCGTCCTGCATCTGGCGCGCGAAGTTGGTCCAGCCGCCGCTCGTCGAGCCGTTGAGGCTCGCGATGATCGGCACGTCGACCGCGCTGACAGCCCGCTCGATGAGGTTGAGATAGCGGTAGGTCAGACCGCTGGTCCCCGCCGGCGGAGTCGGGAAGTACGACAGCGACTCGGCGAAGGAGTCGGCATGCGCGTCTTCGAGGAGGGCATCACGCGCCGCCTCGTGGCGTAGCTGCTCCTCGAAGAGGGAGTAGAGCACGATCGCCCCGACGCCGGCGCGCTGCAGAGCGGTCACGCCGTCGATGCTCTGCGACAGCGGCCCGGCCGAAGCCACGATCGGGTTGCGCAGCGACAACCCGAGGTACTGGGTCGTCAGGCTGGGCGGGGTCCTCGTGCTTGGGGTCCTCGTGCCCGGTGCCGTATCGGTCAGTTCCATCAAGTATCCCTTCGCGCGTCGGCGGCAAAGTCGCGGGCACCGCGGGCCGCTAAATCCTCGTACTCGTTCCAGCGTCGATCTACCTGCTCTTGCGCCAGGGCCTGCAGGCGCTCCGCCTCGGCCGGGTCCGATGACGCGAGCATCCGGAAGCGCAGCTCGCGGGAATGGTAGTCGCGCAGCTTGAGCCTAGGGCGGGGGCTGTCCAGCAAGAACGGGTTGCCGCCGCGGTCGCGTATCACCGGGTTGTAGCGCATGAGCGGCCAGTGCCCGCTGTTGACCGCGCGGTACTGCTGATCCAGGCCGGTGCGCATGTCGATGCCGTGCGCGATGCAATGGCTGTAGGCGATGACCAGGCTCGGCCCGTTGTAGGCCTCGGCCTCGCGGAACGCCTTGAGGGTCTGTTGCGGGTCTGCTCCCATCGCGACGCGAGCTACGTAAACGTGCCCGTAGGCAGCCGCTTGGAGGGCGAGATCCTTCTTGGCCGTGGCCTTCCCGGCCGCGGCGAATTTCGCGACCGCGCCCATCGGGGTCGACTTGCTCGACTGTCCGCCGGTGTTGGAGTAAACCTCGGTGTCCAGGACGAGCACGTTGACGTTGCGCCCGGAGGCGAGCACGTGGTCCAGGCCGCCGGAGCCGATGTCGTAGGCCCAGCCGTCGCCGCCGACGATCCAGACGCTGCGTCGCACGAGGTGATCGGCGACACTACGCAGATCCTGCGCGGCCGGTCCGTCCAGGCCCGGCAGGCGCGCCCGCAGCTCGTCCAGGCGAAGTAGCTGGGCTTGCAGCTCGCTCTCGTGCAGCTGCGGAGCGGACAGGATCGCATCGACGAGCTCGGGGCCGATCTGCGCGCGCAGCGCGAGCAGCCGGGTACGCGCCAGCTCGGTCTGCAGATCGGCGGCGATCCGCAGCCCGAGCCCGAACTCGGCGTTGTCCTCGAAGAGCGAGTTGCTCCAGGCCGGTCCACGCCCCTCGGCGTTCGTCGTCCACGGCGTCGTCGGCAGGTTGCCGCCGTAAATCGAGGAGCATCCCGTGGCGTTCGCGACGGTGGCGCGATCCCCGAACAGTTGGGTGAGCAGCCGCACGTAGGGCGTCTCACCGCACCCGCTGCACGCTCCGGAGAACTCGAAGAGGGGTTGCAGGTATTGGGTGCCGCGCACCGTCCCGAAGTCGACCCGGCTGCGGTCGTTGACGGGGATCGTTTCGAAGAACGCGACATTGGCGATCTCGGTGTCGCGGCGCGGCGCCAACGGCTCGAGGTTGATGGCCCGCCGGTTGGGCCGACCGAGCGGCTTGACCGGGCAGGCCTCGACGCAGAGGCCACACCCGGTGCAGTCCTGGGCGTAGACCTGCAGGGTGTAGCGGGCGTCGGGAAGCCCGACGGCGTCCAGCGGCGCCGACTCGAAACCGTCGGGGGCGCCGTCCAGGGCAGCCGCGGGATAATATTTACTGCGGATCACGGCGTGCGGGCAAACCATCGAGCAGTTGCCACACTGGATGCAGGCGTCGGCGTCCCAGGCTGCCACGATGTCGGAGACCTCGCGCTTCTCATAGGCGCTCGTGCCGCTGGGATAGGTGCCGTCGACGGGCAGCGCGCTGACCGGCAGGTCGTCGCCGTGGCCGGCCAGCATCGGCGCGGTGACCCGCTGCACGAAGTCCGGGGCGTCCATCGGCACGGGCGGCAGCAGATCCGCGGTGGCCGAGAGGGCGTCCGGCCCGGTCGGCACGACGACCTGGTGGAGGGCGCCGATCGCGGCGTCGACGGCGGTCTCGTTGCGGGCCACGACTTCGGCGCCGCGACGCCCGTAGGTCTTGGCGATCGCGGCCTTCACCTTGGTGATCGCCTCGTCTGCGGGGAGCACGTCAGAGATCGCGAAGAAGCAGGTCTGCAGCACGGTGTTGGTGCGCCCTGCCAGCCCGGCCTCGCGCGCGACGCGGCCGGCGTCGATGACCCACAGGCGGATCCCCTTGTCGAGGATCCCGAGCTGGAGGGTGGCGGGCAGCGTGTCCCAGACTTTTTGCGGGGCCACCGGTGTGTTGAGTAGCAGGACTGCGCCGGGCTCCGCTCGCTCCAGGACGTCGACGCGCTGCGCGATCGACATGTGGTGGCAGCCGATGAAGTGGGCGCGCTCGATGAGGTAGGGCGCCTGGATCGGCTCGGGCCCGAAACGCAGGTGGGAGACCGTGCGGGAGCCGGACTTCTTGCTGTCGTAGACGAAATAACCCTGGGCTTGCAGGTCGCCGGAGTCCCCGAGGATCTTGATCGTGTTTTTGTTGGCCCCGACGGTGCCGTCGCTGCCCAGCCCGTAGAAGACCGCCGAGATGGTCCCGGCCGGCAACACGTCGGGCTCGTCGGTCACGGTGAGTGAGCTGCCGGACACGTCGTCGTTGATTCCGACGGTGAAGCGGGCCTTGGGGATGGCGCTTGCCAGCTCATCGAAAACCGCCATGGCCATACCGGGCGTGAACTCCTTGCTGGAGAGCCCGTAGCGGCCGCCGATGACCCGCGGCATCGTGCCGCGCTGGCCCATGGAGAAGGACTCGGCGAGAGCGGCCACGACGTCGAGGTAGAGGGGTTCTCCGCCGGCGCCGGGCTCCTTGGTCCGGTCCAGGACCGCCACTCGCGCCCCCGTGGTGGGCATGGCAGTCAGCAGCTCGGCGACCGGGAAGGGCCGGTAGAGCCGGATCGCGATCATCCCGACTTTCTCGCCGCGCGCGATGAGCAGGTCGACGACGGCGCGGACGGTCTGGGCACCCGAGCCCATCACGACGATGATGCGGTCCGCGTCCGGCGCCCCGACATACTCCACGAGGTCGTAGCTGCGGCCGGTGAGCTCGGCAAAGGAGGCCATCGCCTCACGCACGATGCCGGGCACCGCCGCATAGAACGGGGTGACGCTCTCCCTGGCCTGGAAGTAGGTATCGGGGTTGTGGGCGGTTCCCCGGATGAAGGGATTAGCAGGGGACAGGGCCCGGTCGCGGTGCTCGCGCACAAGCTGGGTCGGCACGAAGGCGCGCAGCTGCTCATCGGTGATCAGCTCGATACTCGAGAGCTCGTGGCTCGTGCGGAAGCCATCGAAGAAGTGCAAAAAGGGTACGCGGGAGCGCATGGTCGCCAGATGCGAGATCGCGGCCAGGTCGTGCGCCTCCTGGACCGACCCGCTGCCCAGCAGCGCGAACCCCGTCTGCCGGACCGCCATGACGTCCTGGTGGTCTCCGAAGATCGACAGCGCCTGCGTCGCCAGGGATCGGGCCGCGACGTGAAAGACGGTCGAGGTCAGCTCGCCGGCAATCTTGTACATGTTGGGGATCATGAGGAGCAGGCCTTGGGAGGCCGTGAACGTCGTGCTCAGCGCCCCGCCCTGGAGCGCTCCGTGAATCGCCCCGGCGGCGCCGCCCTCGGACTGCATCTCCACGACCGTTGGCACGGACCCCCACACGTTGGGCCGGTGCTGCGCCGACCACTCGTCGGCCAACTCTGCCATCGTCGAGGACGGCGTGATCGGGTAGATGCTGCATAGCTCGCAGAGACGGTAGGCGACCGACGCGGCCGCCTCGTTGCCGTCGATGACGACGTGGGTGTCGGTGCTCATCGCGGAGTCTCGGGGATCATCTCTATGGCGTGCACGGGGCACTGCTCGAAGCAGGAGCCGCAGCCGGTGCAGCGGGTGTAGTCGAACCGGTAGCGATGTCCCACCCCGAGCTTGATGACCGCGTCCTCGGGGCACGCACCGAGGCAGCCATCGCACTCGAAGCAGTTGCCGCAGGAGAGGCAGCGCGCCGCCTCGTAGCGGGCTCCGGCGGCACCCAGGCCGCCGACGACCTCCTCGAAGTCGCTGACGCGGGCGTGCACAGGCAGCTCGGGCTGGTCGCGCCGGTGGTGATCGCCGAAGTACCATAGGTGCAGGTCGGCCAGGTGGACGACGGGATGCTTCGGCTCGTCCTGCAAGGGGATCGACTCGAGCCAGGCGTCGATATTGCGCGCGGCACGCTTGCCGTGTCCGACGCCGACCGTGACGGTTCGCTCGCTCGGCACGGCGTCGCCGCCGGCGAAGATGCCGGGCACGTCAGTCATGAGCGAGGTCTTGTCGACCTGCACGACATCGCCGTCCAAGTGCAGGCCGGGGATCTGCTGCAGGAAACCGGAGTCGGACTCCTGGCCCAGCGCCAGGATGACAGTGTCGGCCTGGAGGGTCTCGAAGCGACCGGTCCCCTGGGGTCGGCCCTGCTCGTCCAGCTCCATGATCTCGACGGTGAGCGCGTCGTCGACGGAGGTGATGGTGCGCAGCCAGTTCACCGTGACGCCCTCGCGCTGGGCCTGCGCGGCCTCCTCGAGGTTCGCCGGCATCTGCTCTTGGGTCCGTCGGTAGACGACCATGCTCTCGTCCACGCCGAGGCGGCGGGCCACGCGGGCCGCGTCGATCGCGGTGTTGCCGCCCCCGTAGACAGCGACGCGTCGGCCGAGGATGGGGCGCCCTCCGGACGCGACATCCCGCAGGAAGCTCACGGCGTCGATGATCTTGCCGGCGTCTCGTGCGGGGATGTCGACTCGCTTGGACAGGTGCGCCCCGATCGCGACGAAGACCGCGTCGAAGCCGCCCTCGGTCTGCTCGGCGAGCAGGTCCGTCACCGGGTGGTCAGTGACGATCCGGATGCCCAGGTCCAGGAGGCGGCCGATCTCGCCGTCGAGCACGTCACGGGGGAGGCGGTACTCGGGGATGCCGTAGCGCATCATGCCGCCGGGCTGCGGTGAGCCGTCCCGGATCTCGACCTCATGTCCCAGGCGCGCCAGGTGGTAGGCGGCCGATAGCCCGGAGGGTCCGGCGCCGACAATGAGCACGCGCCGCCCTGAGCGCCGGATGGGCATCTCGAAGCGCCACCCGCTCTCCAGCGCCCGGTCGCCCAGGTAGCGCTCGACTCCGTGGATCGACACGGCTGAGTCAAGCCCAGCGCGATTGCAGGCCGTCTCGCACGGGTGGTAGCAGACGCGACCGAGGATTGCAGGGAACGGGTTGTCGCTGGTCAGTTGGCGCCAGGCGGCCTGCTCGTCTCCGGCCTTGATGAGGCGCAGCCACTCCTGGATGTTCTCCCCGGCAGGGCACCCCGCGTTGCACGGCGGCAGCAGATCGACATAGATCGGCATCCGGTCCCGGACCGGGGCGACCCGACCGGTCGATCCCGCCAGGTCGGGCAATTGCGTGATGTCGTCTCGACCGGCGCCAGCAATACCTCGCGTCGCAGCAGACATCAGATCCCCGTCCTCGTCGGTCCGTTGTCATTGGCGTTCTCCGTGATTCGAACCGTAGCCGTCGACCCGACCGACGGCAGGGACCTAGGGCCCGCGCAATCTTCGATCGCCTCGCGCCCCGTTCGATTCGACCGGGCTCAGGGGCACTCAAGGTCACCTTTCGGACACCTTGTGAGCTCGGTCCCGCACTGGCGGGCTGGTTCTGTTCAGGTGGCGTATATTCCTGTCCGCACAGCTGCTGCCACACGCCCAGGCCGATGACGTCTCGGAGAACCTATGAACGCCCTACCCCTCCCCGCGCTGGTCGCGACGCAAGACACCCTGATCCAGGCGAACCCGCTGGACTACGTGTTCATCCTCATCTACTTCGCCTTCGTGCTGGGCATCGGCCTCATGGCACGCCGATCGGTGTCGAGCTCGATCGACTTCTTCCTCTCCGGCCGCTCCCTGCCCGCCTGGGTGACGGGTCTGGCGTTCATCTCGGCCAACCTCGGCGCCGTGGAGATCATGGGCATGTCGGCGACCGGCGCCGAGTTCGGCATGCCGACGGTCCACTACTTCTGGGTCGGCGCAATTCCCGCGATGCTCTTCCTCGGCGTCGTCATGATGCCGTTCTATTACGGTTCGAAGGTCCGTTCGGTGCCCGAGTTCATGCTCCGCCGTTTCGGCCCGGGTGCCCACCTGGTCAACTCCTTGAGCTTCGCGTTGGCGCAGTTGCTCATTGCCGGGGTCAATCTCTATCTGCTCGCCTCGATCGTCCATGCCCTGCTCGGCTGGCCGCAATGGCTGGCGCTGATCATCGCAGCAGCCATCGTGTTGTCCTACATCACTCTGGGCGGTCTGTCGGCGGCTATCTATAACGAAGTCCTGCAGTTCTTCGTCATCGTCGCCGCGCTACTTCCATTGACGCTCCTCGGTCTGCACCGCGTCGGCGGGTGGAGCGGCATGGAGGACAAGATCACCGCCTTCGCAGACTCGAACCCCGGAGTCACGCCGGCAGCTGAGCAATTGAACTCGTGGCCGGGCCAGGCGCTCTCCGGCTTCGACAACCCGTTCTGGTCTGTCGTCGGTATCGTCTTCGGTCTCGGCTTCGTCCTTTCCTTCGGCTACTGGACGACGAACTTCGTCGAGGTCCAGCGCGCCATGGCGAGCAACTCGATCTCCGCGGCCCGCAAGACCCCGATCATCGGTGCGTTCCCCAAGATGTTCGTGCCGTTCATCACCATCGTGCCGGGCATGGTGGCGGCGGTCCTGGTCTCGGAGATCTTCCGGCTCAAGGGTGGCGAGGCCGTCCCGGGCGGTGCCACGGGGACGGGCGTGAAGTACAACGACGCTCTGCTCTACCTCATGCGCGACGTCCTGCCGAACGGCATGCTCGGTCTCGCGATCACCGGTCTGCTCGCCGCCTTCATGGCGGGTATGGCTGCCAACATCTCCGCCTTCAACACGGTCTTCAGCTTCGACCTCTGGCAGACGTATGTCATCAAGGATCGCGAGGATTCCTACTACCTGGGGATCGGTCGACTGGCCACGGTCGGTGCAACGGTCATCGCGATCTTCACAGCGCTCATCGCGGGCAACTTCGGCAACATCATGGACTACCTACAGACGCTCTTCGGGTTCTTCAATGCGCCATTGTTCGCGACCTTCATCCTCGGCATGTTCTGGAAGCGCATGACATCGACGGCCGGCTGGGCCGGCCTCGTCGCCGGCACGCTTTCCGCGGTGGCGCTGTGGAGTGCGTCGACCTTCGGGGGAATCTTCACACTCCCGGGCCAGGGACTGGCCTTCGTCGCCGCTTCGACGGCTTTCGTGGTGGATATCGTCGTGAGTATCGTCGTGTCGCTGGCGACTACCCCGAAGACGTCGGCCGAGCTCAAGGGTCTCGTCTACTCCGAGACACCCAAGGAGGACCTCGTCGATCCGCACGAGGCGACCTTGCCCCTTGTTCAGCGCACCGTGCCACTGGCATTGATCGCGCTGGGCATGGTCCTCATCCTCAACATCCTGTTCTGATCGGAGGCATTAATGTCTGAGAACACATCCGGTCGGCACACTGCCGGAGCATTCGACATCCGCAACATCATCGGCCTGCTCCTGTCCATCTACGGCGTGCTGCTCGTCGGCGCGTCCATGCTCGGCCACGGGGCGTCCGAGAAGACGGGTGGCATCAACGCCAACCTGTGGTGCGGCCTAGGGCTGCTCGTCGTGGGGGCGGCATTCATGACGTGGGCCAGGCTCCGTCCGATCGTGGTGCCCGACCACATCGAGGCCGACCCCGACCTCCCGCCGATGCACCACTAGGCGGTCGCGGATCAACGCTGCTACAGCCCGACGGCCTCGCACCCAACGTGGGTGCGAGGCCGCTGGCTTGTGCCGCGAATGCCCGGGGCGGGCATGTGGTCTTCTGGCGGTCAGTGCGCCAGCGCCGCCTCGCGGGCCGGGCGCGCTTGCGAAACGAGCGCGGGCTCCTGCGTCAGCTTCGCCGGAGGGGCGTCGTAGACGGTCCGGTCGAGGATGCCCGCACGCGCGGCGACCAGAGTCGTCATCGCGGCCTGACCGGCGACATTGGTCGCAGTGCGCATCATGTCCAGGATCGGGTCGATAGCTAGGAGCAGACCCGCCCCGGCGAGTGGCAGGCCCAGGGTGCTCAAGGTCAGCGTGAGCATGACGATCGCGCCGGTCAGGCCGGCGGTCGCGGCCGAACCGACAACGGAGACGAACGCGATGAGCACGTAGTCGCCGATCGACAGGGGCATCCCGAAGATCTGCGAAACGAAGATCGCGGCAAGGGCCGGGTAGACCCCAGCGCAGCCGTCCATCTTCGAGGTGGCGCCGAAGGGAATCGCGAAAGAAGCGTATTCGCGGGGCACGCCGAGGCGCTCGATCGTGACGCGTTGCGTCAGCGGCATCGTGCCGACCGAGGAACGGGAGACGAAGGCGAGCTGGATCGCCGGCCAAGCGCCGGAGAAGAAACGCATCGGGTTGAGGCGACCGAAGACGGCCAGCAGCAGCGGGTAGACGACGAACATGATGATGGCGCAGCCGACGTAGACATCAAGGGTGAAGGTCGCCAGGGGTGCCAGGAGATCCCAGCCGTATTGTGCGACCGCGGCCCCGATGAGGCCTAGGGTGCCGACCGGGGCGAGCCGGATGATCCACCACAGGGCCTTCTGGGTGATCTCCAGTAGAGCGGCATTGACGTCGAGAAAGGACTCGGCCTTCGCCCCGAGGCGCATCGCCGCGAAACCGACGACGACCGCGAGGAAGACGATCTGCAGCACGTTGCCCTCGACGAACGCCTTCACGGGGTTGGTCGGGACGATGCCGACGAGGAAGTCGGTCCAGCTGCCCTGGCTTTTGGGAGCCTGAGCCCCGGAGACGTCGAGCGAGATGCCTTGGCCGGGGTTGGTGAGCAGCCCGAGGCCGAGGCCGATACTCACTGCAATGAGTCCGCTCAGGGCGAACCAGCCGAGCGTGGAGGCTGCGAGCCGGGCTGCGTTCGTCAGGTGACGCAGTTGGACGATGCTCGCGACGATCGCGGTGAAGACCAGCGGCGGCACAGCGAGCTTCAGGAGTTGGATGAAGAGCGATCCGACGGTGTCGAGGGTCGCGGTCAGCCAGTCCAGTTGTGCACTCCTGGCGAGGAACCCGAACGCCAACCCGAGGATGAGGGCTAACAGGATCTGGGCTCCGAAGGACGGGAGCCCTAGCCGCCGTCGGGTTCGGGCGGGGGTGGTTTCGGTCATGACGAAGCTCCGGTCGATGCGACATTGGGGATGCAGGGGCCAACCACCGCAGATGCAGAACTCTTCCCGTGCCCTCTCGAATTGGGGCGGCGGCAGGGCGGATACCTGGGAATCCCGGGGTCAGGCTCCGAAATCGAACTCCGGCCGAGCGCCGTTAGACTAGGCACCGTGACTTTGCGAGTAGCCGTGATCGGTGCTGCTGGACGAATGGGTACGGCCGTCTGTCAGGCGGTGAGCGCAGCCGAGGATCTGGAGCTTGCGGCGCGTTTCGACGTCGGCGACGATCTGGGCGACCTGGGCGGGGCCGACGTCGTGGTCGAGTTCAGCGTGCCGGACGCGTCGCTGGCGAACGTGTTGCACTGCCTGTCCAAGGGCGTCAGCGTCGTCGTGGGGACGACGGGGTGGGACGAGGAGCGGCTTGCGCAGGTGCGTTCGACGCTGCACGACAGCCCACCTTCGCGCCCGCTCGGCGTGCTCATCGCTCCGAACTTCGCGATCGGTGCGTTGCTCATGATGAGATTCGCGCAGGAGGCCGCGCGCTTCTACGAATCCGTCGAGATCATCGAGCTGCACCACCCAGGCAAGGTCGACGCGCCGTCAGGCACCGCAGCCCGAACCGCGCGCCTCATTGCGCAGGCGCGCCAGGAGGCCGGGCTCGGCTCCGTGCCCGACGCTACGACCCGGGATCCGGGGGGCGCCCGCGGGGCCGACGTCGACGGTATCCGGGTGCACTCGGTGCGCCAACGCGGGCTCGTCGCCCACCAGGAGGTGCTCTTCGGCGCAGACGGGGAAGGCTTGACCATCCGGCACGATTCGTTCGACCGCGTCAGCTTCATGCCCGGGGTCCTCGTCGGCGTTCGCGGCGTCGGCGAGCACCCCGGCCTGACCGTCGGGCTGGAGCACTACCTCCACCTCTGAGGAGTGTCACAGCTCGCCCCGGCCGCCCCACCTTCCTTCCGGGGGAGCCCTTCGCCGAGAAACGCGCGGGACAGGACGGGGTCAGCAGCAGCGCGCCTTGGGGTTGCGCTCCATGTCCTCGTACTTGTCACGCCAGAACTGCTTCTGGCTCGGTACGAGCGCGTCGGGACATGTCCGCTGTAGGTACTCGACGTACCGCTCGTAGGCGTCCGCGCCGGTCACCCCTCGCCAGTACCAGCGCAGCGCACCGATGGTCCGGCGAGCGGAAGCGAGCACCTTGGTCATAGCTCCATCATGCGCCCTGGGCGCGTCGGTGGAAATGCCTTCAGGTGCCGAAGCCGCGATGGGCTCCGGCGCCCGCGGGGGTAGCGAATTGCCCTGCGGAGTCGGACAGGTCGCGTCCATCATCCGTGCGGGCGGCCGACGGGGGTCGGGTCGAGCCCGGCGTCACTCCACTCCTTCAGGACCTCCTTCTCCGCGTGCGAGGGCGCGAAGCTGCGCGGCGAGAAGATGTGGGAGTCCGTGTGCTCGTCCTCGCTGGTCGGCATGCCGCCGGCGCGGAATGCCTTGGCCGACATCCACATCGCCGTGGCGAAGACGATGAGCACGAGCACGGCGTAGACGATCGACAGACTGCCCTGGACGAGGGTGTTGCGGATGACGACGTCGATCTCCTCGGGCGTCTTGGCCGTTTGGAAGCTGGTCTTGCCAGCCTCCTTGGCTGCGATCGCGGCGTTGCGCAGGGTCCAGTAGCCGATCTTGGGGTCGGAACTGAAGATCTTCTGGAAGGAGGCCGCCATCGTCACGATCAGGACGAAGAACAGCGGGATCCCCGGTATCCAGGCCCAGGTGAAGAGAGCCTTCTTCATGGTGATCGTGAAGACGACGCACAGGGCGATGGCGGCCAGCAACTGGTTGGCGATCCCGAAGAGCGGGAAGAGCATGTTGATGCCGCCGAGCGGGTCTGTGACGCCCATGTAGAGGATCGACCCCCAGGCGAGCACGACGATCGCCGAGCACACCCAGGCACCGACCCGCCAGCTGGCATCCTTGAACTTGTGCAGGCCGGGGATGTTGCCGATGGTGTCGGAGAGCATGAAACGCGCCACGCGGGTGCCTGCGTCGATCGTGGTGAGGATGAAGAGCGCCTCGAACATGACGGCGAAGTGGTACCAAAACGCCTTGTCGCCCAGCAGCGGGATCCGGTGCATGACCTCAGCCATGCCCATGGCCAGCGTCGGCGCGCCACCGGTGCGCGAAATGATCGACTTCTCGCCAATATCGGTGGCGGCCTGGCTGAACAGACTCGGGTCGATCGGCGGCAGCAGCTGGCCGCCCTGGCTCACGAGGTTGAGCCCGTTCGTATAGGCGGCGGCCGTCTGGGGGGTCGGGATCGCAGCTCCACCACCGGTGGCGCCGGCGGGGGCGTTCATCGCGAAGTAGAGGTGCTGATCGAGGATGCACGCGGCGACGAGGGCCATTATCGCGACGAAGCTCTCGGTGAGCATGCCGCCGTAGCCGATGAGCCGGGCTTGGGTCTCCTTCTCGATGAGCTTGGGTGTCGTGCCCGAGGAGATCAGGGCGTGGAAGCCCGAGATCGCCCCGCAGGCGATGGTGATGAAGAGGAACGGGAAGAGTTGTCCTGCGAAGGCGGGGCCCGTGCCGTCGAGCGCGAAGTGTGTGAGGGCCGGCATTTTGATCTCGGGGTTGACCAGGAGGATGCCGAGGGCCAGCGCGATGATCGTGCCGACCTTCATGAACGTCGACAGGTAGTCCCGCGGGGCGAGTAGCAGCCATACCGGCAGGACCGAGGCCGCGAAACCGTAGAGCGACAGGTAGATCGCCAGGCTCGGTTTGCTCAGCGTGAAGATCGGGGCCAGCGTGGCCGAGTCCGCGACCCACTTGCCCCCGATGATCGCCAGGAAGAGCAGTGCAACGCCGATGATCGAGACCTCACTGATCGCACCGGGGCGCACGACGCGCAGGTAGATGCCCATGAGCAATGCGATCGGAATCGTCATCGAGATGGAGAAGACCGCCCACGGGCTCTCCGCCAGGGCGCCGATGATGACGACGCCGAGCACGGCGATGATGATGATCATGATCGTCAGCACGCCGACAATGGCTGCCCAGCCACCGATCGGGCCAAGCTCCTCGCGGGCCATCTGTCCGAGGCTGCGCCCGTTCCGGCGGATGGAGAAGTGCAGCACCATGTAGTCCTGCACCGCCCCGGCGAAGATCACGCCGAAGATGATCCATAGCGTGCCGGGCAGGTATCCCATCTGCGCGGCCAGGACCGGCCCGACGAGCGGCCCGGCCCCGGAGATCGCGGCGAAGTGGTGACCGAAGAGGACCCGGCGGTCCGTCGGCATGAAGTCCTTGCCGTTGTCGTTGAGTTCGGCCGGGGTCGCGCGCGTGTCGTCCGGTTTGAGGATCTTGCGCTCGATGAGCCGAGCGTAGAAGCGTAGGGCGAGGAAGTAGCTACCCACCGCCGCGAGCACGAACCACATCGAGCTCACGTGTTCGCCGCGGACGATGGCCAGCATCGTCCAGCCGGTCGCGGCGAGAACCGCGAGGACGAGGAAGACGATCTTGGCTCTGCCCGAGAGCGCGTCACGCTCGACGACGGCCACCGGGGGCTGGTCAGGATCCGTTTGAATCTTTTGGACGTCGCTGTCGAGTGACATGGGGGCAGCTTCCTCGGGGGCCTATGGGTCGCCGCGAGGCTAAACCCGCAGACGCGACATTTCTAGACCACACGTGCGAATGCCGCATTTCGATATGTAGATGTGTCCGCAGCTAATACTGAGGCGGCCTTCAGGACCAGCCGGCAGCGCGCAACAACGCCGCCGTCCCAGCGCCCAGGATGACGACGAACACAAAGGGGACCCGTCGCCACAACGCGACGACGGCGACGGCGACGGCGACCGCGCGGGAATCGATGACAACTGTCTCGGCCGCGTCAGCGCTCCCGACGAACGTCTGCACGCCGACGAGGGCGGCGAGCAGCGCGACCGGCAACAGCGCAGTCACCGACATGACGCGTGGCGCCCGCAGGACGCGGTGCGGCACGACGTATCCAGCGATCTTGAGCGCGTAGGCGAGCGCGCAGCCAAGCAGGACTGCGGTCCAGGTGCTCACGGGGTCTCCCCAGCCGCGCGCGGACAGGCGTTCTCCTGCGGC
>JAUNUZ010000454.1 GCA_030537915.1 Micrococcales bacterium | reverse complement strand
GGGGCAACGTGGCCTCCTACACGCTGACGATCGAGCAATTCGGTGGTTCCGGCATGGTCGTGCCCGGCTGGGGCTTCCTGCTCAACAATGAGCTGACCGACTTCAACTTCGCGCCGATGGCCGCGGGTGTGCCGGATCCGAACCTGCCGGGCGCCGGCAAGCGGCCGCGTAGTTCGATGGCACCCACGATCATCCTCAAGGACGGCAAGCCCTTCCTCGCCGTGGGCGCTGCCGGTGGGGCAACGATCATCACGACCACGCTGCAGATCATCGCCGGTCACCTCGACCGCGGCCTGCCGCTCGTCGCGGCAGTGGCCGCCCCGCGGATCTCATCGCGCAACACGGCCGCCACGGCGGAGCCCGAGCTCATCGTCTCCGAGGTCGGCAAGCAGCTGGCGGTCTGGGGCCAGCCGATGACGCCGGCAGCGACGATCGGGCGTGCCACGGCGATCCGACTGCTCGGCGGCGGCCGGGTCAGCGCGGCCACGGAGACCGTCCGCGGTGGAGGCGGCTCGGCCATGGTCGTCCAACGTGACCGTCGCTGAGCGCACCTGAAGAGGGGGGAGCCCGCGGCAGGAGGGCCGCGGGCTGCCTCGCCTCAGGTGGGCTCGCCTCGGGTCAAGGCGAGCTCGCCAGGGTAGCCGCGCTGCACGTGGAGCACCCGGAATCCCTTCGCCGAGGCGAGGCGCGACGCGACGAAATCTGGTCCGAGCGAGCTTGCCAGCCAGGTGTGCAGCGAGTCGGCGCCGAGGTTGCGCTGCACGACGAGGTAGGCGTGTCCGCCGGGAGCAAGACGCGGCAACCACGTCAGAAGCAGGTCGTGCAACGCCCCCTTGCCGACGCGGATGGGCGGGTTGGACCAGATGGCATCGAAGGAGAGATCCTCCGGGATCTGCGCCGCCGTCACCGGATGCACGCCGTTCAGGCCCAGGTGGCGGGCGTTCTCGCCGGTCAGCTGCAGGGCGCGACGGTTGATGTCGAGCGCCCAGACCCGCGCCAGCGGTGCGAGCATCGCCATCGTCAGCGCGATAGGGCCCCAGCCGCACCCCAGGTCGAGCAGTTCGCCGGACGGTGGCGGGCCGGGTGTCTCGCGCAGCAGGACCGATGTCCCTAGGTCGAGGCGATCGGGACAGAAGATGCCGCCCGCGGTCTGGACCTGGACGGTGCGGCCGGCAAGTTGGACGGTGCGAGCGCGACGCCGGTCATCACCCTCGGGCTCGGCCGTGAAGTAGTGCGTGGGACCAGACATCGCCTCCACGGTACCGAGTCGGTCCGGCCCTCGATTGCGAACGCCCGTCACCGAGTCGGATCGCGAACGCGGGCTGAGAAGTCGACACGAGGTTTTCCAGGCAGCCTGACGGGACATCAAGCACTGTGTGACAATTCGTGCAACGCAGGTCAGTCGCCGTCAAGGAACGGCGTCCGGCCCCGACACGTTAGAGGAGGACGTATGCACGCGAGTGCCCGATTGTTCACAGCATTCGACACCGAAGTGACGCTGGCAGGTGGCAACCTCACCATCGTTATGGTCATCGGTTTGGTGGCGCTCGCGTCGCTTGGGGCGGCCATCTTCTTCCGAAGGCAGGTCCTCGCCGCCGACGACGGGACCGACGCGATGCGTGAGATCGCCGGGGCCGTCCAGGAGGGAGCCTCCGCCTACCTGCAACGTCAGATGCGCACTCTCGTGTGGTTCGTCCTCATCGTCTTCGCCCTGCTCTTCCTCCTGCCCGCCCACGACGGCAGCGTCCGGATCGGGCGCAGCATCTTCTTCGTCGTCGGCGCGCTCTTCTCGGCGAGCATCGGTTATCTCGGTATGAACCTCGCGGTCAAGGCCAACGTTCGGGTCGCCGCGGCCTCCCGCGGCGGAGACCGCACGCCGGGCTTCCGGCTCGCGGTGCGCACCGGTGGCGCGGTCGGCATGGCAACCGTTGGACTCGGTCTTCTGGGTGCCGCGGTCGTCGTCTACATCTACCGCGGGCAAGCCCCTGCAGTCCTGGAGGGCTTCGGCTTCGGCGCGGCGCTGCTCGCGATGTTCATGCGAGTCGGCGGTGGCATCTTCACCAAGGCTGCCGACGTCGGCGCCGACCTGGTCGGCAAGGTCGAGG
>JAUNUZ010000453.1 GCA_030537915.1 Micrococcales bacterium | reverse complement strand
TCCTCACCGCTCGGCCCGGAGGCGGCTGGCTCGCTCTCACCGGTGTCGATGACCACGATCGGGGAGCCGACCTCGACCGTCTCACCCTCCTGGACCAGGATCTCGGCGACCGTGCCGGCCCACGGGATGGGCAGCTCCACGAGCGACTTGGCGGTCTCGATCTCCACGACGATGTCGTTGACCTTGACCTCGTCGCCGACCTTCACCTTCCAGGTGACGATGTCTGCCTCGACGAGGCCCTCGCCGGGGTCGGGCAGGTTGAACTGGGGCATCGGCATACTCCTTGCAGGTCAGTAGGCGAGCGAGCGGTCGACGGCGTCCAGGACGCGGTCCAGGTCGGGCAGGAAGACTTCCTCGTGCCGACTCGGCGGGTAGGGGATGTTGTAGCCGCCGACCCGGATCACCGGTGCCTCGAGGTGATAGAACGACTCGTGCTGGATCATCGCGGCCAGCTCGGCGCCCATGCCCAGGAACGTCTGGGCCTCGTGCGCCACGACCGCCCGACCGGTCTTCTTGACCGACTCCAGGATGACCGGCACGTCCAACGGCGACAACGACCGCAGGTCGATGTCCTCGATCGCGGTCCCCTCCGCCGCGGCGGCCTGCGCGGCGAGCCTCGCCGTCTTGACCATCGGACCATAGGCCAGCAAGGTCACGTCGCTGCCCTCGGTGCGGACCACCGCGTCGTGCAGGCCGTGCGGGGCGCTCTCGCCCAGCTCGACCTGGCCACGCTCGTGGTAGCGCCGCTTGGGCTCATAGAAGACGACCGGGTCGTCACTGGCGATCGCCTGCTGGATCATCCAGTAGGCGTCGTCGGCCGAGGAGCAGGTCACCACCCGCAGGCCCGCGGTGTGCGCGAAGTAGGCCTCGTTGGACTCACTGTGGTGCTCCACCGCACCGATGCCACCGCCATAGGGGATGCGGATGACCATCGGCAGCTTCAGGTGCCCCATCGAGCGGTAGTGCATCTTGGAGACCTGGCTGATGATCTGGTCGAACGCCGGATAGACGAACCCGTCGAACTGGATCTCGACCACCGGACGGTAGCCGCGCAGGGCCAGGCCCACCGCGGTGCCCATGATCCCCGACTCCGCCAGCGGGGTGTCGACGACCCGGTCCTCGCCGAAGTCCTTCTGCAGGCCCTCGGTGATGCGGAAGACCCCGCCGAGCTTGCCGATGTCCTCACCCAGCAGCACGACCTTGGAGTCGGCCTCCATTGCGGCCCGCATGCCAGCGTTGAGCGCCTTGGCGATCGTCATCTTCTGGGGCGCGGCCCCACTGGTGGCACTCATGAGTCCTCCTCAAAGCTCGCCTGGTAGGCCAGGAACTCCGCACGCTCGCGATCCACGAGCGGGTGCGGCTCGGCATAGACCTTCTCGAACATCTCCGAGTGCGGAGGGTTCGGCATCTCCTGGCACGCCGTGCGGATCTGCAGAGCCAGCTCGTCTGCCTCGGCGTCGAGAGCCTCAAGCCACTCCTGGTCGGCCAGGCCCCTGCTCTCCAGGTGCTTGCGCAGCCGGTCGATCGGGTCCTTCTTCTTCCAGATGTCGACCTCGGCCGCGATCCGGTACTTCGTCGGGTCGTCCGAGGTGGTGTGCGCCCCCATCCGATAGGTGAACGCCTCGATCAGCGTCGGGCCACCACCGCTGCGGGCCCGGTCCAGCGCACCCTGGGTGACGGCCAGGGAGGCGAGCACGTCGTTGCCGTCGACCCGCACGCCCGGGATGCCGAAGCCACGGGCGCGCTGGTAGGGCGGGATCGTGAACTGGCGGTCGTTGGGCTCGGAGATCGCCCAGTGGTTGTTCTGGACGAAGAAGACCACCGGCGAGTGCGCCACCGAGGCAAAGACCAGCGCCTCGTTGTAGTCACCCTGGGCCGTCCCTCCGTCACCGGTGAACGCCATCACTGCGGTGTCCCGCTCCGGGTCCCCGGTGCCGACCATGCCGTCCTTCTGCACGCCCATCGCATAACCCGACGCGTGCAGCATCTGGTTGCCAATGACGATCGTGTAGAGGTGGAAGTTGTTCTCGTTGGAGTCCCACCCGCCGTGGTTGACCCCACGGAACATGCCGAGCAGGTTGATCGGGTCGACCCCCTTGCACCACGCCACACCATGCT
>JAUNUZ010000452.1 GCA_030537915.1 Micrococcales bacterium | reverse complement strand
CGATGTGCTCGGACCACATCGCTCCGTGGAGCAGCCGGCAGGGCCACTCGGGCAACAACTGGACCTGGCTGGGTGCCGCCCTCGCCACGACGAGTTTCCCGATCGGGACGCTCGCGATCCCCGGGCACCGCTATCACCCGGTGGTCCTCGCGCATCAGCTCGCGACGTTGGCGCAGATGTTCCCCGACCGGGTCTGGGCGGCGCTGGGCAGCGGGGAGGCGATGAACGAGCACGTCACGGGTGCCCGTTGGCCCCACAAGGAGGCGCGGGTCAGCCATCTCGAGGAGTCCGTCGCAGTCATCAGGCACCTGCTGACCGGGGAGGAGACCAGCCACGACGGCAGCTTCACGGTCGACCGGGCCCGACTCTGGGACGTGCCGCAGACACCCCCGCTGCTGCTGGGTCCGGCCATCTCAGCGTCGTCCGCCGCCCGGGTCGCGGCCTGGGCAGACGGGCTGGTGACCGTCTCTCAACCGGCGGAGGTGCTGCGCGAGGTCGTGGCGGCATACACCGATGCCGGAGGCACCGGCCGGCTGGCGGTGCAGGTGCACCTCAGCTGGGCCCCGACCCTGCAGGAGGCCGAGGCGCTCGCGCACGACCAGTGGCGGAGCAACGTCTTTGCGCCACCGGTGCCCGCCGACACGATGACCACGCAGGCGTTCGACGCCATGGCCGAGCACGTGCCGGAAGGCGTGGTCACCGAGACCGTGCGTGTCTCCGAGGACCTCGGCCGGCACCGCGAGTGGCTCGCGGAGTGTGCCGAGCTCGGCTTCGACGACATCTATCTGCACCACGTCGGCCAGGACCAGGCCGCCTTTATCGAGACCTTCGGCGAGCAGGTGCTGCCCGCCGTGAAAGCAGCGAACGATGCGAGTGACTGACACGAGTGACCTCTGGTGGAAGAGCGCGGTCATCTACTGCCTGGACGTCCAGACCTACCTCGACAGCGACGGAGACGGCGTCGGTGACCTGCAGGGCCTGGCGGACCGGATCGACTACCTGGCCAAGCTGGGCATCAACTGCCTGTGGCTGATGCCGTTCTATCCGACCCCGCACCACGACGACGGCTATGACGTCGCCGACTTCTATGGCGTCGACCCGCGTCTTGGCACACACGGTGAGTTCGTCGAGGTGATCCGCACCGCGCAGGACCGCGGCATCAAGGTCATCGCGGACCTGCTGATCAACCACACCTCGGACCAGCACCCCTGGTTCCGGGACGCGCGGCGCAGCAAGAACAGCCGCTACCGCGACTACTACGTCTGGCGGGACACGGAACCGCCGGACACCAGCGACCAGGTCGTCTTCCCGGACAAGGAGGACTCGATCTGGACGCATGACGAGCGCACGGGTGAGTGGTACCTCCACCATTTCTACTCCCACCAGCCCGACCTCAACGTCGCCAACCCGGCCGTCCGTGACGAGATCCTGCGGATCGCGGGCTTCTGGCTCCAGCTCGGGGTGGACGGGTTCCGGGTCGACGCCGTCCCGTTCTTTATCGAGGACGTCGAGACGTCCGGCGACCCGAAGGGCACGCCCGCCGACCCGCACGAGATCCTCAAGCAGCTCCGGGCGTTCCTCTGGCGGCGCAAGGGCTCAAGCATGCTGCTGGGCGAGGTGAACCTGCCGTTCGAGCAGCAGCTGGAGTATTTCGGTGGTGACGCCGGTGACGAGCTGACGATGATGTTCGACTTCGTCGGCATGCAGGCGATGTATCTGTCGCTGGTCCGCGAGGACGCCCGCCCCATGGCCACGGCGCTCAAGGATCGGCCGGCCATCCATCCGAGCTGCCAGTGGGCCAACTTCCTGCGCAACCACGACGAGCTGACCCTCGACAAGCTGACCGAGTCCGAGCGTCAGGAGGTCTTCGACGCGTTCGGGCCGGACCCGCAGATGCAGCTCTTCGACCGCGGTCTGCGGCGCCGCCTGCCCCCGATGCTGGACGGTGACCCCCGACGGGTCCGGATGGCCTACAGCCTGATGTTCTCCCTGCCGGGCAGCCCCAGCATGTTTTATGGCGAGGAGATCGGGATGGGTGAGAACCTGCAGATCCCGGGCCGACTGTCAGTGCGCAGCCCGATGCAGTGGGCGGGCGAGCGCAACGGGGGATTCTCCACCGCGCG
>JAUNUZ010000451.1 GCA_030537915.1 Micrococcales bacterium | reverse complement strand
CGGAGCCGGCGGCACCGTCGCCGCAGCTCACGGACGTTCTCGCGGCGGTCGAGGCCGCCCGTGCGGACGTGGGGGAGCGGGCCCTTCTCGCGCAGCGTCGCCTCGACGTCCTCTCGGTCGTCGACTCCGTCCTCGCGGGTGTGCCCGCCACTCAGGCCGGGGGGCTGGTCTCCGCCGGGCTCGGGGGCGGGCCCGCCGCGCTCGGCGCGTGGCAAACCTCGCGCAGCGGTCAGCACCTCGTCAGCAGCCTGCAGTCGCTCAACGCCCTGTTCGCCTCGCTCGGGGCAGTCGCTGGGCTCAGTGCGGTCCTCGGTCCGACACCGCCCACCGTGCGCACGAGCGGTTCGTCCGTCGTCGTGGCCACCCCCTCGGCGTCCGCGCTCGACAGCCCCGAGGGCACGGGTGGTTCGGTGACCGGTTCGATGGCGGGAATGCTGGGTGGATCTCCTCTAGGATCCGCGGCGGTCGCAGGAACAGACGGGCAGGGCGGCGTCGGCGCGGGCGACGGGCTGTGGGTGACCGGCCCCGGCGTGCGCGTCAGCCTCGTCAAGACGTCCTCCGGGTCGGCCGATGCGAACAGAGCGCCCGTTCCGGGCGGCGTGAATCCGAGCGCCGTTGCGAACACAGCCGGCGGCTCCATCCCGCCGCAAGACAGCGGTGTGGCGTCGGCCCCGGAGGTCGCCACTGGTCCGGCTGCGCCCTGGCAGGCCCCGCGCATCCCCTACGACGGGAGTCTCACCGTGGTTTCCGTCGCGGCCCGCGCCGTCGTAGCGAGTGCTGGGTTGCCCACCGGGATGGTGCTCAACGCGGGCCGTGGCTTCTCCTTCGCGCTGATCACCCACGCGGGCGGGCAGACGCAAGCCACGACGTCGATCAGCGTCGGGCCCGGGGCGCGGCTGAGCACGCTCGCGGCCGCGATCAATGCCTCCTCGGCCCCGGTCTACGCGCAGGTAGAGGGGTTCGGGACGGGTTCGCAGACGCCCGAGGAGCGCCTTGTCCTGTTCGCGACCGAGACGGGTGCGGACACCGACATCACGATCGTCGACGGCCTCGGCAGCCGGCGCCCGTCGGCCCTTGGCGCCATCGCCCACCTGCGCTCGGGGGCGGACAGCATCGTCGACGCACTCTTGCGCGACGGGTCGGTCGTGCGGGTCGCCAGCGCCACCACGTCCCTGCCGGGGGCCCTGCCCGGCGTCGATATCGCTCTTCGTGCCAGTGGCGCGCTGATCGGCGCTGAACCACAACCAGACGCGACACTGACCGCGGAGGTATCGGTGCGGCCGGACACCCCCGCCGCCGCGCGCCACCTGTCGGTGCTCGTCTGCGCGGCGGCCGCCGTGCTCGACGGCCTCGCCGGTCGGGGGCCGATCGATGTGGCCGCGGCTCGGGCGCTGGCGCAGGACCCGGCGGTTGCGGATCTGTCGGCGCGGATCGCCGTCGTCGTCGGTGGCCCTCCAGCGGCTGGGGCGGGTGGAGTGTCCGCCAACGCAACGCCGGGCGGGGCTACCGCTGCGCCGGTCGGGCTGCCCGGCGCCTTCGCCGAACGGCCGCTCGGCCCGCCACTACCCGGCGTGCACGTCGACCGGCACGGGCGCCTGCAGGTCGACGAGGAGGCGTTTTTGCTCGCGCACGGCATGGCCCCCTCGACGTCGAGTCCCGGATGCACACCGCGGCCCGCGAGCTGTTGACCGTGGCTCGCGAGGCGAGCGACCCCCGCACCGGCGTCCTGCCGGTGCGGATCATGGGAGAGAGTGCCTTCGTGCAGGAGTACGGCGTCACCCAGGCGAATGTCGACGAGCGGATGCAGTACCGCCAGGGCGCCCTCGCCGACCGGGTCGAGGCGATGCAGAGCCTGCTCGATCACCTTGGCGCGGAACGGGTGTGGCTCGGCTCCCAGGTCTAAGACGCCCCCGCCCTCCCTAGGCCTGTCCGGCGTGGCCGAACCGCGGTGCCGCGGTCGGCCGCCCGGGCTACCTCGGGCGCGGTCGCCCGCTCGCGCTACGCCGCGCCGGGTCATCCAAGAGGGTGTCGGGCGTCGCTGCGTCGGTTTCCCGGACATGCTCGCGGTCCGGCTCTGGCGCGGTCTGCTCCGGCTGGGGCAGGGCGGTCCGGAGCGCGGCCGCG
>JAUNUZ010000450.1 GCA_030537915.1 Micrococcales bacterium | reverse complement strand
GACGGCGGCGGTTGGTATGGCCGCTGGTTCAGGGTTGGTGTCGCTGGCTGTGGGTATGACGGCGACGCACCTTCTGGTGATGTTCGTGCTGGGCCCGATCGCGTCCATCCTCCCCACCCGGGACACCAAGCGTGTGCTGCGCATCACCTATGTCGACGGCGAGGGCGTCCTGCGGCGTGTACTCGCGGCCGCCACGACGGAGGGGTTCAGCACCTTCATCTTCGCGACGCGGCGCCTTGAGGGCACCGACTTGGTGCAACTCGACGCACGCTTCAAGGGCGGCGGCAGGCTACGGACACTGATCCCCGTTCTTGATGATCTCGACGGCGTCCGGGCCATCGAGGTCAAGATGGGCGAGGACTCCTCGGAGGAGGAGGAGTCCTCGGACGACTGAGCAGCATCGCGTCCTGCGGCCGTTATCGGCGCAGGCCGTTGCGCAATTCCTCCAGCGCCTCGTCGAGGTCAACAGTCGAGGTCCAGCCCCAGCCGCGGGCTCGGTCTGCGAGGTAGCGACCTGTCCAGGCTGGTGCCTCCTGCCACTCCGGTTCCACGCCGAGTGCCTCGCAGACCGTCGCGTGATAGTCGCGCACCGTCGCGCCACCCGGCCCCGTCACATTGACGGCGGTACAGCCGCCTTCGAGCGGTCCCACGGACGGATCGTCGGCAGTCGCGACGCGGCCCACCGCGATGTCGGCGGCCAGCGAGCTGAGGTCGTCGAGTCTTGTCGGGCACGGCGCGTCGGGCGTCCTCCTCTTCCCGGATGGCGGCGGGGCGCAGGGAGTTCCACACCGACGATTCCCCTGATCCCAGGATCGCTGGCGGCCTCAGCAGGATGGTGGTCAGGCCGTCCACCTCCGCGAGGGCAGCATCGGTGTCCCGTTTGGTGATGGCGTACACGTCGTCGGTGTCGTCGCTGACCAGTTGGGAGAGTTCGTCCACGTCGCCGGTGGTGGGGGAGCGGTCGTAGACGGCGGCGGTGGAGAGGTGTACGAGCCGCGTCACCCCGGCGTCGTGCGCCGCGCGGGCGATCACCGGAGTCCCCTGCACAGCGACCCGACGCTGCGTCTGTTCGTCCGAGCCCATTGGGTGCACCGTGGTGACGACGGCGGTCACGCCCTGCACGACGAATCGCGCGAACTCAGCGTCACCAAAATCGCCGACGACTTCCTCAACCCCGGCGAGTTGGGGCGCCGACCCCTTGCGGCGCACCACCGCGCGCACTGAGGCGCCGGCGGCCACCAGTTTTTCGCACACTCGGGAGCCGACCAGACCATTGGCGCCCGTCACGACGACGATCGGGGTGGGGGCATCTGAAACATCAACCATGCCGCCAGTCTGGCACGTCGTCCGATCGTGGAACCCTCTCGTGGAACGGGCAATCAGCTTCTGCTGGTTAACGGCTGGGACAGTCGCATGCCAGCCGAAGGCGCACGGACGAGGCCGGGGTGCCCGGGTCGTGATCTATCATCGGTGGTCACGTTCACATGGAGGTGTCGTGCGCCTGTTCGATGACGAGCGGGCTGCCACAAGGTGAGGGAGCAAACATGCACAAGGAAATGGACGTCGACCAAGAGGCCTCGCAGACGGCGCCCGGCGCCTACGCAGCACCCGGCACAGAGGGTGCCGTGATGAGCTACGAGAAGCGCTACGACAACTACATCGGCGGAAAGTGGGTGCCGCCGGTCAAGGGCGAGTACTTCGAGAACCCCAGTCCCGTGACGGGCAAGACGTTCACGTCCGTCGCGCGAGGCACCGCGGAGGACATCGAGCTCGCCCTCGACGCAGCACATGCCGCCGCACCCGCATGGGGACGCACCTCTCCCGCTGAGCGGGCGTTGGTCCTCCTGAGGATCGCCGACAAGATGGAGGAGAACCTCGAGAAGATTGCCGTCGCCGAAACGTGGGAGAACGGCAAGCCGGTGCGGGAGACACTCGCCGCCGACATCCCGCTTGCCATCGACCACTTCCGTTACTTCGCCGGTGCCCTGCGCGCCCAGCAGGGCAGTCTTTCCCAGCTCGACGACGACACGGTGGCATACCACTTCAACGAGCCGCTCGGCGTGGTCGGGCAGATCATCCCGTGGAACTTCCCCATCCTGATGGCCACGTGGAAGCTCGCGCCGGCACTGGCCGCAGGCAATGCAGTAGTCATGAAACCCGCCG
>JAUNUZ010000449.1 GCA_030537915.1 Micrococcales bacterium | reverse complement strand
GGTGACGGTGCGTTCGCAGCGCCTACCCCGCCCGAGCGTGCCGGCGATGCCCGGATCGGCGACGTCCGGCGCCGGCTCGACGTCGCTCACCACCTGTCCGGGACGCTCAGCCAGGCGGCCCGCGCCAAGCTGGACGGCCAGGGCAAGCTCTACGTCCGCGACCGAATCGCCCTGCTCTTCGATGAGGGCAGCTTCGTAGAGGACGGTCGCTACGCGAACTCGCTGGCCAAGGGCCTTCCCGCCGACGGGGTGGTGACGGGACGCGGCACGGTAGCGGGCCGCCCGGCACTCGTCATCGCCAACGACCCCTCGGTCAAGGCGGGCTCCTGGGGCGCTCGGACGGTCGAGAAGATCATCCGTGCAACCGAGCTGGCGCTGCGCGAGGAGCTGCCGATCTTCTGGTTCGTCGACTCGGCGGGCGCCCGGATCACCGATCAGGTCGAGATGTTCCCCGGTCGGCGCGGGGCCGGTCGGATCTTCCACAATCAGGTGGCGCTGTCGGGGCGGGTGCCGCAGATCTGCTGCCTCTTCGGGCCGTCGGCCGCCGGCGGCGCCTACATTCCCAGCTTCACCGACGTCATCATCATGGTCGAGGCCAACGCCTCGATGTACCTGGGCAGCCCTCGAATGGCCGAGATGGTCGTCGGGGAGAAGGTCTCGCTGGAGGAGATGGGTGGCGCCCGGATGCACTGCACCGTCTCCGGCGTCGGCGATCTGCTCGTCGCCGATGACCGCGAGGCCATCGAGACCGCGAAGCTGTACTTCTCCTACGTGCCGGGCAACTGGCGTGAAGAGCCGCCGAGCTACGACCCCGAGGCGCCGCTGAGACCGCTGCGGCGCGACACGGTGCCGGAGCTGGAGAGCACGCCGTTCGACGTTCACGAGGTGATCGACGGACTTCTGGACGCCGACTCCTTCTTCGAGATCAAGCCGCTCTTCGCTGCGGAGCTGGTCATCGGGTTCGGCCGGCTGGAGGGGCGCACGGTCGGGATCGTGGCGAACAACTCGGCAGTCAAAGGGGGAGTCCTCTTCACGGATTCGGCCGACAAGGCCACCCGGTTCATCTGGTTGTGCGACGCGTTCTCGATCCCGCTCGTCTACCTCGCCGACGTGCCCGGCTTCATGATCGGCTCGCAGGTCGAACGCGGCGGGATCATCCGGCACGGCGCCAAGATGGTGGCGGCAGTGTCCGAGGCGACGGTGCCGCAGGTGTGCGTCGTCGTCCGCAAGGCTTACGGGGCCGGTCTCTATGCCATGGGCGGGCCGGGATTCGGTCCGGACGCGACGATCGCCTTGCCGACGGCACGGATCGCGGTGATGGGGCCGGAGGCGGCGGTCAACGCGGTATATGCCGGGAAGATCGCAGCCATCGCCGACCCGCAGGAGCAGGCGCACTTCGTGGCTGCGCGTCGCGCGGAGTACGAGGGGGACGTCGACCTCGAGCGTCTGGCCGCAGACCTCGTCATCGACTCGGTGATCGAGGCGGACGCCCTGCGGAGCGACCTCGTGCGTCGGTTGGGATACGCGCGGCGCAGGGACCGGCGGTTCTCCGATCGGCGCCACGGAGTGCACCCGGTCTGACGGTGCCCAGAGCGTGCTGACGACGGCGCGTCTGCAGCGCGGACAGCCCGACGCCGACCTGCCGGGCCGCTGGCGAAGATGGCCCTCGCCTGGTCGAGTTGACTCCGCCCCCGGCGCCTGCCTAGAGTACTGAGGTTGCCTCGATGCGGACGCAGGTCAGACAATCGGCAGCCACCCCCACGTTCACGCAAGCGATCTAGCTGGTCGCTCTGGCATGTGCCAACGGGTCGCAGTCGCAAATTTGACTCGCCAATCCACGAAGTAATATGTTCAATCGGCCGCCACAGGCGGAGTGTTTGAGATGAATCTGCGCGTAAATGCACAGTTGACATCGATTTGACTCCGGCAAAGCGGGCGACATAGTGTTTAGCACGAAGCCACGGCGACGAAGGCAGCGCAAGCTGCACAATTCGAAGTGTGCGTCCGATTCTTGAGAACTCAACAGTGTGCCATTTTGATTGATGCCAATGTTTGTTGGCTTTGTCAGTTCTGTTTGGATTGATTTGGTCAGGGTTTTCCTGTGCATGGCTTTTTTGGTTGTGTGTGGGGTTTTTCTTTTATGGAGAGTTTGATCCTGGCTCAGGACGAACGCTGGCGGCGTGCTTAACA
>JAUNUZ010000448.1 GCA_030537915.1 Micrococcales bacterium | reverse complement strand
TAGACCGGATACGTGGCGTCACCGAAGGCGAGCAGCATCGCCTGTCCGGCGAGCAGGCCGGGGGCGACGAAGTGCAGGTAGGAGGGGGCGCCACCCAGCCCGGGCGAGGACGCGTCGACATACCGTCCGAGCATGATGCCCATCGCCGCGACGTAGAGCAGCGGCGTGATGAAGGCCGTCGCGAATCCCCCGCGCCACGTGCGGCGTGCCGCGGTCGCCCAATAGTCGACCTGACGCGCGAGAGCGTCGAGGAGCCCGCGCGGCGCGCTCGCGGTCTCGAGCTCGACGGGCGCCTTCGCCGTGGCGGGCTCGGCTGCCGATCGCCATCAGTCCACCAACGTCCGGCCGGTGAGGTGGAGGAAGACATCTTCGAGGCTGGAGCGCCGAACGAGCGCGGTGACCGGCTCGAGGCCCCGCGAGTGCACGGCCGCCAGCGTCGCCTCGCCGTCGTCGGTGTAGAGGAGCAAGCGGTCCGGGAGCACCTCGACCCGCTGGGCCGCGGCCTCGACGCGGTCCACGAACTGCGCGTGGTCGACGATCCCGAAGCGCAGCTCCGCGACCTCGCGCGTGCAGTAGCGACCGATGAGCTCTCGCGGCGAGCCCCGCGCGACAATCCGCCCGCCGTCCATGATGACGAGCCGATCGCACAGCTGCTCCGCCTCGTCCATGTAGTGCGTCGTGAGGATCTGGGTGACCCCGGCGTGCTTGAGGCGGTAGAGCTGGTCCCACAGCGTGTGTCGGGCCTGCGGGTCCAGGCCCGTCGTGGGCTCGTCGAGCAGGAGCAGGTCGGGGGCGTTGACGAGCGATCTGGCGATCGTGAGCCGGCGGCGCATTCCCCCGGAGAGCTCCTCGACGCGGCAGTCGGCCTTGTCGCCGAGCCGGGCGAAGGCGAGCAGTTCGTCGGCTCGCTGCCGGACGTGCGCGCGGGACAGGCCGAAGTAGCGCCCGTAGACGGTGAGGTTCTCGCGGACCGAGAGCTCGGTGTCCAGGGTGTCGTCCTGCGGACAGACACCCAGGCGCGCGCGGATCTTGGGTCCGTCCGTCGCCGGGTCCATGCCGAGCACGCTCAGGCTCCCGCCCGAGATCGGAGACGTCGTAGCAATCATCCGCATCGCCGAGGACTTGCCGGCGCCATTGGGCCCGAGGAAGCCGAAGACCTCCCCGCGCCGCACCTCCACGTCGATCCCCGCGACCGCCTCGAGGGTGCCGAACACCTTGCGCAGATCTACTGCGCGCACCATCGACTCCGTCATCCGTCGGACGTTATCCCAGCCGCCTGGGGGCATCCGGGCTCCGGACCGAATCTTTACGCGCTCCTGGCAATAAAGTAGCCAGAGTGCCACTTTCGGCGCCAACCCGCTCCCAGGCCGACCCGCTCCCGCACCGACAACGCCGGGCGCTCGGTCCTGGCCGCCTGGTTGCGGGGTGCGCTAGCGCTGGACTCCGGCGTGAGGGCAGCGTCGGCGCAGGCGCCAGTTGCGGGCCCCCCGGGTGACAGGCGTATATTCCGCTCGGAATAGTTCACCCGGAAGGAGAGGCGCATGACCGGAGGGACCTGCGCGCTGTCTTCGTTGGCGATCGCCGTTCTCGCGCTCCTCGTGGAGCGCCCGATGCACCCCTACGAGATGGCTTCGACACTTCGAGAACGCGGCCAGGACAGGCTCGTCAAGCTCACGACGGGCAGCCTCTACCGCACCGTCGAACGCCTCGTCGCCGACGATCTCGCCCGGGTGGAGGGAGCCAGCCGGGCGGGGAACCGCCCGGAGCGCACCGTCTATGGGGTCACCCGGCGGGGTCGGTGTCGTCTTGAGGACGCGGTGAGCTTCACCGTCCGAGAGCCGGGACAGGAGTACCCACGCTTCCCGGTAGCCCTGGGTGAAGCGCACGTCCTGTCGCCGCGCCGACTCACCCAGGACCTCGACGCCCGGGTCTCCACCCTGCGTGAGCAGGAGCGCGAGCTGAGCACGGGCCTGGCCCGGGCCGCCGCCGCGGGCACTCCCGAGGCCTACCTCCTTGCCCCACACTTCCTGCTCCATCAGCGGCGCACCGATATCGCGTGGCTCACCGACCTCGCCGCCCGTCTCACGTCCCAGGAGTTGCCATGGCCGCAGTAGACCGATCCGTCTCACAATTCGGCGCCGTCTCGCAATCCACCACCGTCGCCGAGCCCGACGCCGTCCCTCAGACCGACGGC
>JAUNUZ010000447.1 GCA_030537915.1 Micrococcales bacterium | reverse complement strand
TATCAGCGGGGGTGCCATCGTCGCCGGCCTGCGATGCGCGGGCCGTCACCTGGACGGGCAGGGTGGCCAGCCCGGACACCCGCGCCGTGGACCGGTCGAGCGACACCGAGCGCACGACAAGCTCCGGTTGGGCCGCGCGAGCCGGTGCGGCGGGTGCGAGAATTCCGGACGCGCCCAGCAGCGCAGCAGATCCAAACCTGAGAAACCCCTTTGTTGAGCTCATGAAAACTATGATCCTCAAGTAATTTCACATCGCAAGCAGATATGCGATCCATTGCGCTTTGCCGTTTCGACAATTCAACCGGACTTGGACGACGATCTGGGCGCCCGGACTCACCGAGAGGCACGACGATGACCAGCGCCGAGACCGCCGCAGCTGCACTGCCGCCGAACTCGGACAACCCTGACGAGCCGTTGACCCACCGGCAGATTCTCACCATCCTGTCCGGCCTCATGATGGGTATGTTCCTCGCGGCGCTGGACCAGACGATCATCGCCTCGGCCATGCGGACGATCGCCGACGACCTGCACAACCTCGAGGGCCAGGCGTGGGCGACGACTGCCTACCTCATCACCTCGACGATCGTCACGCCGCTCTACGGCAAGCTGTCCGATATCTACGGTCGCAAGCCCTTCTTCACCGCGGCGATCGTCATCTTCATCGGCGGGTCGCTGCTGTGCTCGTTCGCCACCTCGATGCCGCAGCTGGCGGTCTTCCGCGCCCTGCAGGGGCTCGGCGCCGGCGGCCTCTTCTCGCTCGCCCTGGCAATCATCGGTGACATCGTCCCGGCCCGGGAGCGGGCCCGCTACCAGGGCTACTTCCTCGCCGTCTTCGGGACATCGAGCGTGCTCGGCCCGGTCATCGGTGGCTTCTTCGCCGGTGCCGACTCGATCCTGGGGATCACCGGCTGGCGGTGGGTCTTCCTCATCAACGTGCCGCTCGGCGTCGTTGCGCTGGTCGTCGTGAGCCGCACGTTGCACCTGCGGCACACGCGCCTCGATCACCGCATCGACGTGTTGGGGGCACTGGCACTCGTCGTCGCGCTCATGCCCTTGCTGCTCGTCGCCGAGCAGGGCCGCACCTGGGGGTGGACCTCGGGCTACTCGCTGCTGTGTGTGGCCATCGGGATCATCGGAATCCTCGCCTTCGTGTGGGTGGAGAACGCGATGGGCGACGAGGCCCTGCTGCCGCTGCGGCTCTTCAGGGAAAAGACCGTCGGGGTCGCCTCCGTCGCCGGAGTGATGCTCGGCATCGGGATGTTCGGCGGGCTCGCCTCGATCCCGCTCTTCCTGCAGATCGTCAAGGGTTACTCCCCGACCGCGGCCGGACTCATGATGGTGCCGATGACCCTGGGGCTCATGGCCGGTTCGCTGCTCACCGGGCGCACGATCTCCAAGACGGGCCGTTACCGGCACTGGCCGATCATCGGCACGGGGCTCATCGCGATGGCGCGCTTCGCCCTGAGCTTCCTGCACTACGACACCCCGCGGTGGCAGGCACTCATCGTCCTGCTCTTCTTCGGCTTCGGGCTCGGCCTCAACCTGCAGACCCTCACCCTCGCGGTGCAGAATGCGGTACCGCCACGGGACATCGGCGTCGCGACGGCGTCCGCGACATTCACCCGTCAGATCGGTGGCACGATCGGGACGGCGGTCTTCCTCTCCGTGCTCTTCTCGGCCGTGCCGCAGCGCATCGCCGACGCGATGTCGACCTCCGGACCCGGCAATGCCGACTTCATGGCCGCGCTGCGTGACCCACAGGGCGACGCCCAGGCGAACCACGCCTTCATCCAGGGGCTCAAGGCCGCCCAGTCGGGCGCGGCCGCGGCCGTGAACCCACTGCAGGATTCCTCGTTCCTGCAACTCATCGATCCGCGGTTGGCCAAGCCGTTCCTGGTCGGATTCTCCGGTGCGATGGATCTCGTCTTCCTCATGGGGGCGGTCGTGATGGCTGTCGCTTTCGTCTGGATCCTGCAGCTTCCGCACGTCGAGCTGCGCACGACCTCTGCCTACCAGCAGCGCCGCGACGATGCGGGGGGCGTTGGCGCGAGCGCGGGCCTGGGCGCGAGCGCGGGCCCCGGCAGCGCGGCCGCCGCAGGCGAGGGACCGCAGGGGCGAGCGAAGCCGGATCCGCCGTCGCAGACCGGCGCACCGCGCCCGACCGACGGCGTCACGGAGCTGACCCGCGCAGCGAAGCCCGGGCCGTGGGATCCGG
>JAUNUZ010000446.1 GCA_030537915.1 Micrococcales bacterium | reverse complement strand
TTCGTCCTGCGCCTCACCGCCGGCCTCGCAGACCCGCGCGCGGGACGGGTGCCCGGGGGGTGGATCCCACAAACCCTCGACGACCGCGCAGGCGGCCCCGGCACGAACGAGCGCCGAATCCGCCCGATCGCCCAGGAGGAGGCCGAGCCCCGACACGATCATGGTCTTGCCGGCCCCGGTCTCGCCGGTGAGCACGTTGAACCCGGGGCAGAGGTCGAACGCGGCGTCGTCGATGACGCCGAGGTCGCGGATCCGCAGCTGCACGAGCATGCGCCCACCATAAGCGCGGGCACCCAGACACCCCGGAGCGCCGCTCCGGGTCGGACCGGGTCCGGGTGTGCAGGCCCGCACGAGTTCAGGGTTGCGGGGCGGCCGGAGCAGGTACTACCGGATCACGCCTTCGAGTCCACCGCTGAGGCGGCGGCTACCGCGCCACCCCTGGACCGGCAGGTGGAACTTGGCGACGAGGCGATCGGTGAAGGGCGCCGACGTGAGGCGCGCGAGTCGAACGGGCAAGCGACCCCTGCTGACCTCGACCCGCGCACCATAGGGAAGGTCGACAGGGCGCCAGCCGTCGCACCACATGACGCCCTTGCCGGACGCTTCGGCGGTGATCTCGATAGCCACCGCGCAAGAGGGTCCCACGACGAGGGGACGGGCGAAGAGGGCGTGCGCCGAGATCGGACACACCAGGATTGCCTCGACATCGGGCCAGATGACAGGCCCGCCGGTCGAGAAGGCGTAGGCGGTGGAGCCGGTCGGCGTCGAGGCGATGACCCCGTCGCAACCCCACTTCGACACCGGTCGTCCGTCGATCTCGACGACCATCTCCAGCATGCGCTGTCGGGCTGCCTTCTCGACGGTCACCTCGTTGAGGGCCCAGCCGCGCGCGACGAGCTCGTCACCGACGCTGGCCTCGACGCCGAGCGTCATGCGCTCCTCGACGGTGTAATCCGCGGCGACGATGCGGTCCACGACGGCGGAGAGGTCCTCGCGTTCAGCCTCGGCGAGGAAGCCCACGTGTCCGAAGTTCACACCGAGCAACGGCGTACCGCTCTCACGGGCCAGATCGGCGCCGCGAAGGATCGTCCCGTCACCCCCGAGCACGCACACGAGTTCACAGCCCTCGGTGGGATCGTCGGCATTGGCGACCCGCAGGTGGGAGCCGTGCAGGTCGTGGTGCACGGCGTCCCCGGCGGGCACCACCGCCTCGATCCCCTGCCCGCGCAGCCGCGCGGCGAGAAACACGCTCAGGTGCTGCAGGTCGGTCCGGACGGCATGCGAGACGAGCAGGACTCGGCGGGTCATGAGCCCCTCCCCTCTAGCGACTGCGCGGTGGCATGACAAGGCACGGTCACGACGTTCACGGCTTCCATGATGTCCTGCGCGCTCATGGCACCGTTGGATCGCGGTGAGAACCAGCCTAGGTATTCCTGGTTTCCGGCGGCGCCGGTGACCGAGCTGGGCACGACGTCATGCACCTGCCAGCCCAGGGCGGCCGCTGCCTCGAGCACCGCGCTCAGCGCGTTTGCGCTCAACCCGGCATTCTTCACGACCCCGTGTTTGGTCAGCCCGACCCGGCCGACCTCGAACTGCGGTTTGATCAGCAGCACGGCGTCCCCATCCCGGGACACCAGCGGCACGAGCGCAGGTAGGACGAGGCGCAGCGAAATGAAGCTGAGGTCGGCGACGACGACGTCGAAGGGCGCGCCCAGCTCCGCCGGGCCGACAACGGCATCGGCGCCGACATCGCGGATGCTCACACCCGACCGTTCGGTGACCCGCGGATCCCGCGCCAGGGCCGGCACGAGTTGACCGTGCCCGACGTCGAGCGCCACCACGTGGGCCGCTCCGCGCTGGAGGAGGACCTGGGTGAATCCGCCCGTGCCGGCCCCGACGTCCAGGCAGCGGCGTCCGCGCACGCTCAGACAGTCACCCATTCTGGAGCCCCGGGTCACACCGAAGGCCTGCAAGGCTCCGTCGAGCTTCCCGGCTGCGCGGCCCACCCAGGCCGGATCGGCAGCCGCGTAGACCTCGAGATGAGCGCCCTGCGGCACCGTTTGGGAGGCACGACCGGCCGGCCGACTGTCGACGCTGACCGCGGCCCTGTCGATGAGTTCACGCGCCTGTCCACGAGATCGCGCCAGGCCCGCGCCGACGAGCGCAACGTCGAGGCGGGCAGATTCCGCCGCGAGGCCCGATCTCATGCTAGGCGCT
>JAUNUZ010000445.1 GCA_030537915.1 Micrococcales bacterium | reverse complement strand
TGCAGCTGCTCCACGTTCTCGGTAAGGTCGCGGCTGGTCAGTCCCTTGTGCACCTGCTCGTGACCGGCGAGGGCGTTGAACTCCTCGATGCGGGCCTTGACGTCGTGGCGGGTGACGAGCTCGCGCGCCGCGATCGAGTCCAGGTCAACCTGCTCGAGGACCCGCTCGTAGTCGGCGAACGCCTGCTCCGGCACGGGAATCCCGAGCTCGGCCTGGGCGCGGAGCACCGCGATCCAGAGCTGGCGCTCGAGGATGATCTTGTGCTCGGCCGACCAGAGCTCTACAAGCTCCGGACTGGCGTAGCGGTTGGCGAGGACATTGGAGACACGCTTCTTTTGGGCAGCCACGCCGCCCATTATGCGCCAGGCCCCACTTCGCGCTGCTAGTCGGTCAGCCCCTCGTCTCCCGCGGGGACCAGCGGGGCCAGCACGTCGACCACGGAGACCAGAGCCTCACGCACATCGCCGCGCGGATCGGAGTTGTCGAGCAGCAGCGACGCCAGCAGGGTCCCGTTGACCAGCGCGGTCAGGTGCGCCATCCCCTTGGGGGTGGACTGTCGGCCGGACTTGCGTAGCGCGTCGCTGAGCATCCGCATGAAATCCGGCGCCAACTGCTTGTGCACCTCCCGCAATTCCGGGACCCGCGCGGAGGCGGTGATCCGCTCCATCCGCGCGACGAGCGTATGGCGCTCGACGCCGCCCTCGGGGGCGACGATGAGATCGACGAGCAGGTCGGCCATCGCGTCTGCGCCCCGCCGACGCAGGTGGATCCGGTCCACCCGGTCCTGCATCGCGCGGTGCTCGTTCATTGCGCTCTCGCGCACAACAATAGTCAACAGTTCATCTATTGAGGAGAAATAATAGGTCGTCGCGGATAGCGGCACCCCTGCACGATCCGCTACCGAGCGGTGCCTGACCGACGAAAGCCCGTGCTCGTGAAAGAGCCCAACGGCGGAATCAATCAGCTGCTGACGTCGCAGCTCACCCTTGCTCGTAGATGCAGTTGCCATACCTAATTCTCACATATTCGCGGGAATTCTGCGGTAAAGACTCTGCACGCGCGAATTTACCCGCGCCCCTTAAAAAGGTGTCAGCGTAACAGCTTTCCGAGCCGATCCAGCGCCTCGACAATGTCCGACTCGGCGCCGGCAAAGCTCATCCTCACCGTCTGACCTCCGCCGATGGGGTCGAAGTCCACCCCCGGGGTCAGTGCCACCCCGGTCTGCGCTAGCACCTGCGTGCACCACGACAGGGAGTCGTCCGTCAGGTGTCCCACATTCGCGTAGACATAGAACGCGCCGTCGGCGGGAGCGAGGTCAGTGATCCCGATCTTCGGCAATCCGGCCAGCAGAATCTCCCGGTTGCGCGCATAGCGGCGAACATGCCCGTCGAGCTCGACACGTGATTGAGCGCTGAACGCCTCGACAGCCGCCAACTGGGAGATCACCGGCGGGCAGATCGTCATGTTCCCGGTGAGCCTGTCGACCGCCCGGCGCAGGCTCGGCGGGCACAGCATCCAGCCGAGCCGCCAGCCCGTCATGCAGAAGAATTTCGAGACCGAGCCGATCACCACGGACTCCCGCGAGGTCTCCCAGGCGCTCGAGAGCACGGCGTCGCCGAAGTTGATGCCGTGGTAGATCTCGTCGGAGACCAGCAGCGTCCCGTGCTCCTCGCACCAGGTGGCGAGCCGGGCCAGCTCCGCCGGGTCGATGATCGTGCCGGTGGGGTTCGCGGGGCTGGCGACGATGAGCCCGGCGGGCGGGGTCGGCAGCGCCTCGAGCATCTCCACAGTCGGCTGGAAGCGCGTCTGCGCACCGCAGTCGATCTCCACGACCTCGCAGCCCAGGGCGGCGAGGGTGTTGCGATAGCCGGGATAGCCAGGGCGGGCCATCACGACGGTGTCGCCGACGTCGAACGCGGCCAGGAACAACAGCGTGAACGCGCCCGATGACCCCGTCGTGACGATCACGTCCTCCGCCGTCACCGCGACGCCGGACTCCTCGCGATGGTGCCTGGCGATGGCCTCGCGCAGCTCCGGGATGCCCAGGGACTCCGTGTAGCCGAGCAGATGCCCGTCGAGGGCCCGGTGCGCCGCGGCCAGCCCCGGCGCGGGGGCCGGGGTCGACGGCTGCCCCGCGGCCAGGCTCACCAAATCGCCGTGGGCGGCCTGGCGCTCGGCGGCGGCCTGGGGCGCGGGGGGAGGCGGGAGCCGTTGCCCA
>JAUNUZ010000006.1:11689-16391 GCA_030537915.1 Micrococcales bacterium | reverse complement strand
GTCACCGCGCTGCAGGTCGTGGCCGGGGCCCGCTCACCCGGTCAGCTGGCACGCTTCGCAACGCCGGAGGTGATCGAATCGCTCACACGACGGCAGGGCCGCTCGGGTCGTCCCCGGCCGACTGCTCTGCGACCGACACGAGTGCGCACGGTGCTCATCAGCGAGCCGCGTGACGGGATCGTCGACGCGAGCGTCGTCGTCGATGACGGTCGCCGGGTACGCGCCCTGGCGTTACGGCTGACCGGACTCGACGGCCGGTGGGTCCTCACCGAACTGCAGATGGGCTGAGACCTAGGCCCCGCGGGCTCTCTTTGCCCTCTTCGCGGCCCGCCGTTCGCGGCGAGGACGCAGCGCAACCCCAGCACCGTCCACGTCGTCTTCGTCGCGCTCCTCGACCCCGCCGGTCTCGGAGGGTGCGGAGTAGTGCAGGTGCACGGGCTTGGGCTCCTTGAGCCCGGCCGCCTCAAGTCCAGCGATGTCCCCCTCCTCGTCCTCCGGGGGAAGCTGGCTCTCATCGATCTGGACATCGACGTTGAACAGGTAGGCGACGGACTCCTCCTTGATGCCCTCCATCATCGAGGTGAACATCGCATAACCCTCGCGGCTGTATTCCACGACAGGGTCGCGCTGGGCCATCGCGCGCAACCCGATGCCCTCCTGCATGTAGTCCATCTCGTAGAGGTGCTCGCGCCACTTGCGGTCCAGGACCGAGAGCACGACGCGCCGCTCGACCTCGCGCATGACCCTCTTGCCGAGGTGCGCCTCGCGGGCGTCGAAGGCATGCTGCGCGTCGGAGACGAGCTCCTCCTGGAGCATGTCGACGCTGATGCCCTGGCGACCGCCGGCCGCCTCCTCGAGCTCATCGATGCCGATGGAGATCGGGTAGAGCTGGCCAAGGGCCACCCACAGCTTCTCCAGATCCCAGTCCTCCGCGAAGCCGGTCGCCGTCGCGGAGGCCACATAAGAGCTGACGACGTCGGTGATGAAGTGGCGCAGCTGCTCGTGCACGTCCTCGCCCTCGAGGACCCGGCGGCGCTCAAGATAGACGACCTTGCGCTGAGTGTTCATGACATCGTCGTACTTGAGGACGTTCTTGCGGATCTCGAAGTTGCGACCTTCGACCTGGGTCTGCGCGCTCTGGATCGAGCGGGAGACGAGCTTGGACTCGATCGGTACCGAGTCCTCGAGCTTGGCCGAGGTCATGAAGCGGTCGACGAGAGCGGCGTTGAACATCCTCATGAGGTCGTCTTGCAGGGACAGGTAGAAGCGCGACTCCCCCGGGTCACCTTGGCGACCGGAACGTCCGCGCAACTGGTTGTCGATGCGGCGCGACTCGTGACGCTCGGTGCCCAACACGTAGAGCCCCCCGAGCTCGGTGACCTCCTCGTGCTCCGCGGCGACGTCCCTCTCGGAGGCGGCCAGCGCCTCGTCCCACGCCGCCTCGTACTCCTGCGGGGTCTCCTCCGGAGAAAGGCCGCGGTTCTTCAGCGCCGTGACCGCACGAAATTCGGGGTTGCCGCCGAGCATGATGTCCGTGCCTCGACCCGCCATGTTCGTAGCGACGGTGACCGAGCCCTTGCGCCCGGCGTCGGCGACCACCGCGGCCTCGCGCTCGTGCTGCTTGGCGTTCAGGACAGCGTGGCGCACGTCGTTCCGGTCGAGCTGCTCGGACAGGTATTCGCTCTTCTCGACCGACGTCGTGCCGACGAGCACCGGCTGCCCCTTGCGGTGCTTGTCGACGATGTCCTGCACGACCGCGTCGAACTTGGCCTTCTCCGTGCGGTACACGAGATCGGCCTGGTCCTGGCGAATCATGGGCCGGTTCGTCCAGATCTGGACGACTCCGACCTTGTAGATCTGGTGCAGCTCGGCGGCCTCGGTCTGCGCCGTACCAGTCATGCCCGAGAGCCTGTCGTAGAGCCGGAAGTAGTTCTGCAGCGTGATCGTCGCCAGCGTCTGGTTCTCGTTCTGGATCTCGACGCCTTCCTTGGCCTCGATCGCCTGGTGCATGCCCTCGTTGTAGCGGCGCCCAGCAAGCATGCGACCCGTGTGCTCGTCGACGATAAGCACCTCACCGTTGAGGACGACGTAGTCCTTGTCCCGGTGGAAGAGCTCTTTGGCCTTGATCGCGTTGTTGAGGTAGCCGATGAGCGGGGTGTTCGCGGACTCGTAGAGATTGTCGATGCCTAGATAGTCCTCAACCTTCTCGATGCCCGGCTCAAGCACCCCGACCGTCTTCTTCTTCTCGTCGACCTCATAATCACCGTGCGGCGGAATCCCCCGCATCCGGTCGCCGCCCTCGCCGCGCTCGAGCAGCTTGACGAGCTTGGCGAACTGGACATACCACTTCGTCGCGGCATCGGCCGGTCCGGAAATGATGAGCGGGGTGCGCGCCTCGTCGATAAGGATCGAGTCGACCTCATCGACGATCGCGAAGTTGTGGCCGCGCTGCACGAGTTCTCCGGTGCTCCACGCCATGTTGTCGCGCAGGTAGTCGAATCCGAACTCGTTGTTCGTGCCGTAGGTGATGTCCTTGGCATACTCCGCCCGCCGCTGGGTCGGATTCATCGAGGACAGGATGCAACCGGTCTCCAAGCCGAGCATGCGGTGCACGCGGCCCATGAGCTCGGACTGGTATTCGGCGAGGTAGTCGTTGACCGTGATGATGTGGACACCCTTGCCGGTCAGCGCGTTCAGATAGCTCGGCAGGGTCGCGACGAGCGTCTTGCCCTCACCGGTCTTCATCTCGGCGACGTTGCCCATGTGCAGGGCCGCCCCACCCATGACCTGGACGTCGAAGTGCCGCTTACCGATCGTCCGCTTGCTCGCCTCGCGGACCGCGGCGAACGCCTCAGGTAGCAGCCTGTCGAGGGTTTCCCCGTCGGCGAGCCGCTCCTTGAAGATGTCGGTCTCGCCGCGCAGCTCGGCGTCGGTCAGCTTCGCGAGGTCGTCCTCGATCGCGTTGACCTGATTGGCGATCCCCTCCAGTCGCTTGACGACGCGACCCTCTCCGGCTCGCAGGATGCGGTCGACGATCTTGGGCACGAGTGGACTCCTGGTCGGACGGATGACACACGCTTCGGGGGCAGTCTCAGGCTGGGCCCTCGGTGCCAAAACGTGAAAGTGCAACCCTTCCAGGCTAAACGCTCTGAACCGATGCCTCGGCCAGACTCGCGACGGCGTCGGGCGGCAAGAGGCTCAGGTCCGGCCCGGCTGTGGGATCTGCGATGGCACGTCGGTCGGCGAGGACCCCGGGGAGACGCCGCCGAGTACGGGCATCTGCCCACCGGCGGGGCGTCCGCCTGGTTTGCGCCCCCGGACCACGTCCTGGACGGCCTCCCGCTCGGTGTCCGCAAGCCACCCCCGGCGCTCGTGCTCGGGAGGCGCGGGCGCTGCGATGAGGTGCGGGACGAAGCGAGCGAAGTAGTCGGTGACCCAGCCGTCGGACTCCCGGATGCCCACACCCGCCGGGAGGCCGTCCACGACCCAACTGCCAAGCACAGCCTTGTTGCCGGCGAAGTCCGGCAGGGGGGCCCACTGCTGATAGCACCAACCCTCAGCGCCATAGTCGCCCGGTTGGCTGTGCGCGATTCCATCAGCGGGGGCGTGGATCGCGATGTTGTCGCCCTCGCGACCGTGCAGGGGCTTGGCGACCCACGACTCCAGCGGGCCCGGATGCTCAAGATAGGCGGGCAGCAGGTTCGGGTGATCCGGGAACAGTCGCCACAGGGCGGCCAGCAGTGCCTTGTTGCTGAGCAGGACCTTCCAGGGCGGTTCGAGCCATGTCGTCGAGAGCACCCCGATCGGACGCGCCTGCACATACCGACCGAAACCCTCGGCGAGCATGAGCTCCCACGGATAGAGCTTGAAGCATGTGCGCAGCGGCTCTTCGCCGGCGCCGACGAAACACCGACGGCGCGGATCGTAGCCGATCTGACCCATCGTGATCGAGGCAGTCGCCAGGCCCGCCTGATCGGCGGTGTCGCGCAGATAGGTCGTGGTCATGAACTCCTCGCCGGTCGGCTCCCCCTCGTGGTAGGCGAAGTAGACGGTGCCATCTGGCAGGCGGCCCCGAAGACCGGCCCAGCCTGCGACGAGGCGCTCGTGCAAGGAGTTCCACTGGTCCAGCTCCGGGTGCGTGTCCTGCAGCCAATACCACTGCGTGACGGACGATTCGAGCAACCCGGTGGGAGTGTCCGCGTTGTACTCCAGAAGCTTGGCCGGGCCGGTTCCGTCGTAGCGTAGGTCGAAGCGACCGAGCAGGCTCGGCGGTCGGGCCGCCAGGCTCTCCTTGGCCAGTTCCAGCGCCCCGGGTGGCAACCCGAGCCGCCCCAGCGAGCCGGACGCCAAGAGCGCCGCGGCCTCCAGGCACATGCCGTGCAGCTCCTGCGTCACCGCCTCGAGCTCCTCGACCTCTGCCAGGGTCAGCTCGTAGTAGGCCTCCTCGAACCAGTAGGGGGCCTGGCCGCCGTCGGGTAGGTCCGTTACGCAGAAGACGAGGCCTTGGCTCTCGACGCGCGCCCGCCAGTCGGGCCGCGGGATGCTGGGCAACCGCCGCATCAGCCGCCCACTCCCCCGCCTTTGACGCCGAACCCGCCGCGCACGGTGGTCGTCTTGCCGCCGGAGAGATTCGACGTGGTGACGGTCCCGCCGGCGCGCGGGACGCCACCCTGGACGAAGCTGGTCCCGCTCGGGGTCGTAA
>JAUNUZ010000006.1:0-11679 GCA_030537915.1 Micrococcales bacterium | reverse complement strand
GCCACCGATCGGTGGCCGGGTCGTAAAGCTGCCACCAACGGCCCGGCCACCGATCGGTGGCGCCCCCCAGCCCATCGGAATGAAGTACCAGCCCACGAGGCGACCGGATCCGTTCGCGTTACCTGTCTCGCACTGACCGTCCTCGACGCGCGTGCCGCTGGTCTGCTCGACGCAGTACGCAGCCTGGGTGACCGGTTCGTCCTGGTCGCCCAGGGTCACCGCAGCGATGGCGCCCGCTCCGACGACGGCGGCCGTCACCCCGAGCACGATTATCGCCGACTTCTTGCGCTTGGCGGCGTCGGACTCGGCGTGCTGCGCACCCCGTTCGCGCCGCTCCTGCGCCTCGTACTCCTGCTTCTCACGCTCGACCTGTTGTCGATCCTTGGATTCACTCACATCGCGCTCCGCCTACGCCACCAAGTCGCCGTAGTCGGGGTGACGCTCGATCCAGCGCGCGTAGAACGAGCAGTCGGGGCGCACCAGCAGACCCGCCGCGCTGGCGTCGTCCAGCGACCGCCGCGCGATCGCAGACGCGACGCCTTGCCCCTCGAAGGCAGGCTCGACGACGGTGCGCGGGAAGGTCACGACGCCCTCGTGCTCGACGTACTCCGCGTACCCGGCGAAGGTGCCGTCTACGGTGGCTTCGTAGCGATGCCTGGCTTCGTCCCTGGTGACCTCGATGGCCATGGCGCCTCCTGCTCGGCGGTTCAGAGTCGGTGCGATCTCCGGTGTTCTCCTGACAGCCTGACACATCGGTCTGTCGAGCCTGGCGTAGCGACTGCCACGCGACCTGCCCGACGCGTGGGTCTTCCCCGCCCGCGCGGCGCTCGGCCCCCTCGACGCATCGACGCATCGACGCCCAGCTACTCCCGTCAGGTGCACGAAGACGACGGTGGCAGCAAGGTGGGCGCCCCTCCCCACGTGCTGGTACTCGCCCACGAGACAGCTTCTCCGCAGAGGTTCGGCTCCTTTCACCCTCACGCAGGCGAGCTGCACATCGTCACCTACGTCCCTATTGTATCGGTGACTCGACACAATCACTGTGGGCCGACCGCTTTGACGCGCTCAACCGCCTCGACACCCAAGAACCGCGCGAGTCGAGCGAGTTCCGCGTCGAGCTCCGCCTGCGCCGGCGCCGACCAGGCCCCGGCCTCCCAGTGCTCGGCATGCACGCGCAGTACACCGTCGGCGCGAGCAGTCCGCAGATCGACGCGAGCGACGAGGCGATCCCCCAAGAGGAAGGGCAGCACGTAGTAGCCGTGCACGCGTTCCGCCGCAGGCACGTAGATCTCAAGGCGGTAATCGAAGCCGAAGAGGGCCCGAGTGCGCTCGCGCTGCCAGATGAGGGAGTCGAAGGGGCTGAGCAGGGCCCGCGCACGGACCCGCCGCGGGACCGTCGCCTCGGCGTGCAGGTACAGAGGCCTCCGCCACCCGGTGACCCGGGCCGGCACGAGACGGCCCGCGGCGACGAGTGTTCCGATGGCGGGCCGGGTCTGAGCCGGGGCTAGGCGGAAGTAGTCGCGCAGGCACTGCTCGCTGCCGATCCCGTGGGCGCGCGCGGCGATGTCGGTGAGCTCCACGAATGCCTCGTCCTCCGGAATCGGAGCCCCCCCGTGCGGACCCCGCTCGACGACTGCGGCCGGCAGGATGCGCGAGGGTGCCACATACCGGCGTTCGAACTGGCTCGTGCGGCCGGCACTGCTCACCTCACCTGCCCAGAAGAGGTGCTCGAGGGCGGACTTCACCAGCGACCAGTTCCAGCCCCACCGATCCCGATCACGGGGTAGGTCCGGCTCCATGGCGGCCTCGATCTCGCGGGCGGTGGCCGGGCCGCGGCGCAGCACCTCGGCGAGCACGGCCGCTACCAGCTCGGGGTGCTCGCGAGCCGCTCGCTGTATGCCTCCCCAGGCGTCTTCCTGCGCGCGGCGCATCCGAAAGCCCAGCAGCGGCCAGATGCTCAGCGGGACCAGCGAAGCCTCGTGCGCCCAATACTCGACGAGGTGGCGATGGCCCGCGCCGCGTCCCCGCATCGAGCCGTCCCGCAAGCTGTCGAGCAGCGCGGGGTCATAGGGCCCGAGCCGGGAGTAGAACGGCAGGTATTGCGACCGGCACACGGCGTTGACGCTGTCGACCTGCACGACCCCGAGCCGGTCAGCGACCGCGCGCAGGTGGTGGGCCCGCACTTGCGCACGCGGCGCGTGTCGGCCGCCGAAACCCTGCGCCATCAAAGCGATCCGGCGCGCCTGCGCCGGAGTGAACAACAGGGGCCCGCCGGTCACCGCGCCGGAGCGTCGACGAGCCGTCCCCGCGCGGAGTACGCCTCGATCCGGAAGTGCAGCTGGAGCTTCTCCAGGATGTTGCGCGCGCGGTTCTTCACTGCGTTCTCGGCGGCGCAGAGGGCCCTGGCGATATCGCGATCGCCTGTGCAGCGGGCCACGAGCCGCAGGACCTCGAGCTGGCTACAGCGAGCGTCGGGGTGCGGGGATGGTGGTACCTGCCCTGCCCTGTGGTTGGGGACCCACCTGCTCGCCCGATGCGCCGGGCGCTCCCCCGAACGACTGCCGCTCGGGTGCCCTGCCCCGGTGACGCGTGTGGTGACGCACCGCGGGCCGATCCTCGGGTCAGGCTGCTCACTCCCCCATGATGGCACGCACGTCTGACGGACCGACGTCAGCGGGCTGCCAGGACAGCGCCGGAGGGCGCAGGCCGTCGGCCCGCGCCCTCCGCAACGCGATCGACATCAGCCTGCCTTAGCCTCGGCATCCTCGGTGTCCTCCGTGACAGTCCCGCGCGCCGTGAATTCATCATCGGGCTCCGCGGCCGCACCAGGGTCGGCCTCGACGACGTCGAGGTGGATCACCCCGTAGTCCCAGCCGCGGCGGCGGTAGACGACGCTCGGCCGGTCCGTGTCCGCATCGTGGTAGAGGAAGAAGTCGTGGCCCACGAGTTCCATGGCGTTGAGCGCCTGATCGAGGGTCATCGGCGCGGAGGTGTGCGTCTTCTCGCGCACGTGCACCGGGCAGTCGCCGGTGCTGCCGAGCTTCTGATCCAACTGCTCGGCGGGATCGACCTCGGAACCCAGGGTCGTGGAGTCTCCACCGCTCTGGGCGTGGGTCGCCTGTCCCAGGCCCGCCACCTGCAGGCCGGAGGTGGCCTGTGTGAGGTCCGCTGGCCCGCGGCGCCGTGACACCTTGCGACGATCGCCAACGCGCCGAAGTCGCTCGGCGAGCTTGGCCAGCGCGAGGTCGAGTCCAGCATATTTGTCCTCCGCGTACGCCTCGGCGCGGATCACAGGCCCCTTGGCCAGGCACGTGATTTCCACGCGCTGACTGCCCTTGGGCACCCCGCGGCTCGGCTCCTCACTGACGACGACCTCGATGCGCTGAGTCCTAGGCGCATACTGCTCGACTTTGGTCAGCTTGTCGGCGCACAGCCGACGAAACCGCTCTGAGACCTGGACATGACGTCCGGTGACGATCAACTCCACGAGAGATCCTCCTTGCAGGTGGATGGTGAAACCCGGGCGTCGACCGTATCGGTCGTCCGGGAGACCAGATGCGCGGCATCACCCCCTCCAGGCGCCCACAAATGCTGGGCCCCGTAGGCGCTGAGTCCGTAGACCTTGAGCCCCCGGCAGCCGGGCCTGACTACCACGGCCGCGATCACGACGATCGGTTGCGCGGTCGGCTTGGTCGACCGGCGACCCTGGGGCCTCATGAACCAACGTTAGTCGACGCGTGTGTCAGAAGGTGTCCTGATGAGCGCCTTGACCAAAGCTTTGCGCCTCCGTGGCCGACCCTCATCGGCGCCGAGGCGTCGCGGCGAGGACCGCCGCAGCCACCGGGTGGCCGCCGACCACGCGGATCGCTCGGGCGGCTTCGAGGATCGTGGCTCCGGTAGTTATGACGTCATCGACGATGACGCACGAGCGACCCGCGAGCTGCTCGCGGCCCAGCGCCGTCGCTCGGAAGGCGCCAGCCAGATTCTGCGCGCGCCCGGCTGCGTCGAGACCGGCCTGATCGGCGACCCGCCGGGCGACACGCAGGACGTCGCGGCCGCTGCGCGTCGAGCCCACAGCCGTCGCAACGAGCGTCGCGAGCGGGGCGTCACCCCGACGCCGGCGAGCGGCGGGCGAGCTCGGGACGGGGACGAGCAGCACGCTAACCTGACCCGTCTGACGCGCTCCCGCATTGACCGCAGCCTGTGCGGCGCACCACATGACGGGAGCCAACAGCCCACCCAGAGGCTCTCTCAGGTCGCGTCGATCCTCATCCTTGTAGGCCACGAGCAGCCGACGCAGTTCGCCGTCATAGGGACCACCGGCCCACGTTGGGGGAAACCCGGGCGGGCACGGCCGAGGTGAGCGCAGCAAGGGCACGCCACCGGGCCAACTGCAGGCGGCGAGGCACTCAGCGCAACAGGGCGCCCCCGGCCGCGTGCAGACGGCGCATACGAGCGGGAGTCCCAGGTCGAGCACGGCGCGCAGCGACTCCGCCACTGTGCCGGCGGCCCTACGCCGCGTCCCCTGCGGGGGGCTCGTCCGGCCGATTCGAAGCGACATGACCCCACCGTTCCGCGAGGCGACGCGCGCGCCCGGCGATGCGCACAAGTTGTGCAGAGATGGGGAAGTGCGCGTCGGCCTGTGGACCAGAGTCACCACCCCACGAGACCGCGAACAGGCCTCCCGCGGCCGGCGCGAATAGCTCACGTCCCCTAGCTCAGGACCCCGGAACCACGATGTCGTCGATCTCCCCGAGCTCCTGCCAGCCACCGCCGACCCGGCCGAAGGCCTGGCCGTTCCCGGAGACGACGATGAGCCCACGCTCCCCGCGGGTGGCCAGGATGCGCCTGGGGTCGGGCACCGCGGCCAGCGATGTTGTCTGTCCGCCGACGGCCAGGAGAAGCGGCAAGGCGGTGCTGCCGCCGGATCGGCGCCCGATGACGGCGACGGTTCCGTTCGAGGCCCAGGCAGCGTAGGACGCCTCCTGCACGTCACCGCCGATGGCCCATGGCTCGGTCAGCGCCTGAGGTACCCCCGCGGCGTCTCGAACGATCCCGCTGACCCCGATCTGAACTCCGGTACGCCCGCGGGTGACGACGAGGAGGCGCTGGCCGTCGGGGGCCGGGCGCACCGTCTCGATCGTGCGGCCACCCAGCCAGGGCGCGGTGACGGCCCGCGGGGGCGCCTCCAGACCGCTGCCGGAGTCGAGCACCAAGACCCGCGCGGTGCCTTTGGCGTCGAGTCCGCCAACCCACAGCGTGCCGCGGACGTCGTAGGCCGGGCAGGTGAGGCCGGTACCGACTCCAGGGATGGTGCGCTCCTGTCCAGAACGCCATCGGTGCAGCTCACGCCGGTCCCCCCCGACGGCCGCCAGGTCGGTGAGGTCGGCTGATGCCCCGAGCCAGGACCAGCCCGTAGCGATTTCCGGCAACTTCGTGCGTGGGGCCTTGCCGCTGCCGGGCTCGTGCCCAGGAACGTCCGCGGCGTCGACCGCCCGCAGCCGGGTGCCGGTGCGCAGGATGGCCCACTCCGACCCCGCCGCCGCCTCGGAGTAGCCGAGGTCACCAGGTGTGTGCGGCAGCATGCCGGACGGTCCGGAGGAGACCACGTCCAGGATCGTGCCGGAGACGCGCAGAGCGACGGTCGACACGTCAGGCACCTGACGAATCGTGGACAGTGACTGCGCCCACGCGGCGCGCCGCTCCTCGGCGCTCACGTCCAGGACTGCCGGGCTGAGGTCGATCTCGGCACGGCCGCCGTCGATGGGAACGGAGTCGACCGCGAGGCGGGTGCCGGGTGGGAAGCCGCTGCGCACCGCACCCCGCAGGTAGGCAGGTGGCTGCTGGAGCTGCGCGCGGGCCAGGGTCGTGGCAAGACCGGCGCCGACGGGGAACCAGCGGGGGTCGGCGACGATCGAGGTGAGGCGTGGGTCGACATAGGCGATGTTCACGCGTCGGTAGGCTCGCTCGAAGTAGAAGCGGCTGAGCCACAGGCCAAAGCCAGGCGGGATGTTGGAGATCCGCCACTCTCCCGAGACCTGCGACAGAGTGAGCGTGGACCGCCTGATCGCACCGACCGGGAGGGCCGTGTAGCGCCCTTCGGAGTCGAGTGTGGCGTCGGCAACGGTGTGCAGCTCGACGGAGCTCTCTGCGGTGTTGACCCGCAGCGACGAGCTGTCGGGGTAGACGGTGACGCTGGAGCGGGGTTTCCAAGCTTGTGAGGCATTCGGGGTGAGGTAGGCGCGCGCGGCCCGGAAGTCGTCATCGCTGGACCAGCTGGCGGCGAGGAAACCGCGGGCGATCTGCTCGGGGCTCGCCCCGCGCGGCGGCGCCTCGAACTGGAAGCGCACGGGAGGCAAGAGCGGCGAGCCGATGTCGAGCCCCTGCTGGACCGGGCCGCTCCTGGGGAGCCCGCACCCGCCGAGCAGGGCCAAGATGCCGAGCACCGCGCCGGCGCCCGCGGTCGCAACGCGGCAGAACCGGGACCTCATGGCACCGGCCGATCGGCCGCCCGGGCCGGGATGGCGCCACCCGCGGCAGCGTTCGGGGCCGTGGCTTGTTCGCCGCTCGCGTTCTCGGGTGAATCGTAGGTCGGCAGGTCGCTCGGATCGTCGCTGAGCGGCAGGGGTGCGCGAGCGATCGGGACGCTGGAGTGACGCGGCAGCGTCAACCGGAATCGCGAGCCAGACCCCGGTCGACCCCAGGCCTGCAGCCAGCCGTGGTGGAGCCGGGCGTCCTCCAGGGCGATGGCGAGGCCGAGACCCGTGCCGCCGGTCGTCCGGTTGCGCGCGGGGTCGGCCCGCCAGAAGCGGTTGAAGACCAGGGCAGCCTGCCCCGGCTTCAGGCCTACGCCGAAGTCGCGGACCGCCACCCCGACGGCCCAGCGGTTCGCGGCGAGCTCGACGTGCACGGGCCGCCCCTCGGCATGTTCGATGGCGTTTACGAGCAGATTTCGCAGGATGCGCTCGACGCGCCGGGGGTCCATGTCGCACGGGTAGCTTCGATCCGCCCCCATGACGTGGACCGTCACTCCCTTTCTAGCCGCCAGTGGAGCAGCCGCGGCGATGACGCGGTTGACGACCGCGCGCATGTCGGTCTCTTCGATCTCCAGGACCGCGCCGCCGGCATCGAAGCGACTGATCTCCAGCAGTTCGGCGAGCAATTCCTCGAAGCGTTCCACCTCGAGATGGAGCAGCTCCGTGGAGCGAGCGACCGGGGAGCTGAAGTCCCCCCTCGAGTCGTGGATGACCTCCGAGGCCATGCGGATCGTCGTCAGCGGGGTCCGCAGCTCGTGCGACACGTCCGAGACGAAGCGCTGTTGGACGCGAGAGAGATCCTCGAGCTGGCGGATCTGGGTCTGCAGGCTGTCGGCCATCTCGTTGAACGCGCGCGCGAGCGTTGCCAGATCGTCCTCGCCCTTGGCGCGCATCCGCTCGTTGAGCCGCCCTGAGGAGAGCCGACCCGCAACCTCAGCGGCCTCTCGGACCGGGTCGACGACGAGTCGGGTCACCACATAGGCGATGAGTCCGACGAGCACGACGAGCACGAGCGCCCCGATGACGAAGGTGCGCATCATCATCGACATGACTGCCTGCTCGCGGTCGAGCGGGAAGACGAAGTACAGCTCCTGACGGCCCGCTTCGGGGATAAGGATCTGCGAACCCACGAGAATCGCGGACGCCCTCCCACCCGCGCGCGGGATCGTCACGATCTGCACGTGTTGATGGGCCGGGTCGGCGGCGATCGCCTGCCGAAGCTCCGTCGGGACGACCGTGGCGTCGACATCGGTCCACATCGTGGGGACGCGCTCGGGACCGCGCGTGTTGTCGATGGCCCGGGTGAGGATGACCTCTCGCGTCTGATCCGGCGTCTGGGACTCCTGCTGACGGATGAGGTCGAATGTGAACTGCCGGACGCTCTCGGCGTCCAGCTTGTCGGTGGCATCGAGCCGGGTCTGCATCTCCCGCGCGCGCTGGGCCGCGTCCTCCCGGGCCGTCTGGATGCGGCCCTCGACCAGTCCGGTGCTGATGCGCTGGTAGAGGAACGTCTGCAGGAGCACCATGACGATGAGCCCGAGGAGCATCGTCGTCGAGACCACCCGGAACTGCAGGCTGACTCGCCAAAGCCGGGCGATACGCCGGACGAGGACGAGGAACCAGATCCGTGTCCGTCGCACGGCCCGCCGCATCGACCCCCCGACGGCCACCAGAAGCCGGGGCAGCTTCATCGCGGGTTCATGGGGCAGTGTGCCCGCTCAGGCTGGGCCGGCCTTGTATCCCACACCTCGCACGGTCACGACGATCTCGGGATGCTCGGGATCGTGTTCGATCTTGCTGCGCAACCGCTGGACGTGGACGTTGACCAGGCGGGTGTCCCCGGCGTGGCGATAGCCCCAGACCTGCTCGAGCAGCACCTCGCGGCTGAACACCTGCCACGGCTTGCGCGCCAGCGCGACGAGCAGATCGAATTCCAGCGGCGTCAACCCGACGAACTCACCCCCGCGCTTCACCGAGTGACCGGCGACGTCGATGGAGAGGTCCCCGATCGTGAGACGCCCCGGCTCCGGCTCCTCACCGCGACGCAGGCGAGCCCGCACCCGGGCGATGAGTTCCTGGGGTTTGAACGGCTTGACGACGTAGTCATCCGCGCCGGACTCCAGGCCGACGACCACGTCGACGGTGTCCGTGCGCGCCGACAGCATGACGATCGGGATGCCGGACTCCGCGCGGATCCGGCGGCAAACTTCGATGCCGTCCATCCCCGGCAGCATGACGTCGAGCAACACCAGATCGGGCCGGCTTTGCTGGAAGGCTTGCAGGGCCGATGGCCCGTCGGCGCAGTGCATCACGTCGAGGCCCTCGTTGCGCAGCACGATGCCGAGCATCTCCGCCAACGCCAGGTCGTCATCGACGACAAGCACACGTGCCTTCATACTTCAGATCCCTTCGATGCCACCCTTACCCCGGGTTCGATGCTACCCAGCGCGGGCCGAACCGATGCGCCCACCACCGGCCGTGCGGATCCGAAGGCCATTCTGCCCGGCCGCGCACGGGCAGTTACCGGGCAGAATGAGGACGGCCTGGATGAGTGTCCCGTGCCGTCAAGCCGAACCGAGGGCCACGGGCGGCACTCAGCGCGCTCTGCGAGACCCTCGCCCGCGCGACTTAGTAGCGATAGTGCTCGGGCTTGTAGGGCCCCGCAACATCGACTCCCAGGTATTCTGCCTGGTCCTTGGTGAGCTCGGTGAGCTGGACACCGAGGGCCGCGAGGTGGGCGCGTGCGACCTTCTCGTCGAGGTGCTTGGGCAGCACGTACACCTCGTTCTCGTAGTCGCCCTGCTTGGTGAACAGCTCGATCTGGGCGATCGTCTGATCGGCGAAGGAGTTGCTCATGACGAAGCTCGGGTGCCCCGTGGCGTTCCCGAGGTTCAACAGTCGCCCCTCCGACAGGACGATGATCGACCTGCCGTCTTCGAACGTCCACTCATGCACCTGCGGCTTGATCTCGGTCTTGGTGATGCCTGGGATCTTGGCCAGGCCCGCCATGTCGATCTCGTTGTCGAAGTGACCGATGTTGCCGACGATCGCCTTGTTCTTCATCTTCGCCATCTGGTCGGCGCGGATGACGTCGAAGCAGCCGGTCGTTGTGACGAAGATATCGGCCTGGCCGACGACGTCGTCGAGGCGAGCCACCTGATAGCCGTCCATCGCGGCCTGCAGCGCGCAGATCGGGTCGATCTCGGTGACGATGACTCGAGCGCCCTGGCCGCGCAGCGATTCGGCGCTGCCCTTGCCCACGTCCCCGTACCCGGCGATGACCGCGGTCTTGCCGCCGATGAGCACGTCGGTGGCGCGGTTGAGGCCGTCGATGAGGCTGTGACGGCAGCCGTACTTGTTGTCGAACTTGCTCTTGGTCACCGCGTCGTTGACGTTCATCGCGGGGAAAAGCAGCTCACCGGACTTCGCGAGCTCGTAGAGGCGGTGGACGCCGGTGGTCGTCTCCTCGGTAACGCCCAAGATGTGCTCGGCGACGGTGGTCCACTTGTGCGAATCGCTCTGCATCGTGCGGCGCACGAGTGCCTTGAAGACGCTGAACTCCTGCGAGTCCTCCTCGGTGGTGGCAGGCACCTGACCGGCAAGCTCCCACTCGCGACCCTTGTGCACAAGCATCGTGGCGTCGCCGCCGTCATCGAGGATCATGTTGGCGAATTCACCGTTGGGCCAGGTGAGGATCTCGTTCGTGCAGTCCCAGTACTCCGACAGCGTCTCGCCCTTCCAGGCGAAGACCGGGACACCCTGGGGGTCCTGCGACGTGCCGTTGGCGCCGACGACGACCGCAGACGCGGCCTCGTCCTGCGTCGAGTAGATGTTGCACGAGGCCCAACGCACCTGAGCGCCGAGCACGGTGAGGGTCTCGATGAGGACGGCGGTCTGCACGGTCATGTGCAGCGAGCCGGCGATCCGCGCGCCTGAGAGCGGCTTGGAGTCGCCGTACTCCTCCCGCAGCGCCATGAGGCCGGGCATCTCGTGCTCGGCGAGGCGGATCTGGTGACGCCCGGCAGCGGCCAGGGAGAGGTCGGCAACCTTGTATTCGGTCGTGGCAAGCGACATAAACGGCACTTCCTGAAGTCTGTGTGAGGATGCGATCCGGCGCTGCCCGTCTGGGCCACAGCGGGACCGCGAGGCGTCTTGTGCCCGCGGTGCCTAACGCTGCCGCAGGTCATCACCCGCGCCGAGTCGCACCTTAGGATAGCGGCCCATACACGGCATTCGTTCCGATGTCTACGGATCGGGACCTTGCGCAGCCACCGTTTCCGGGAGGTGCCAGGTAGATGAGGTGGCCAGGCAGCTGCGGCCGTTGGGTAGGCAACGGTTTGCGGGCCGCACGAAACCGGGTCGAGGCGGCCCGCGGAAGCCGGGTCGATCGTCAGCCCGCGGCCGCCACCCCGAGCAGGGCGTTCTCCACCACTTCGGCCAGCGCCGGGTGAATCCAATACTGATCGCGCGCGACCTGTCCGGCGCACTGTCCGAAGGACATGGCTTGGATGAGCGGCTGGATGAGGCTTGAGGCATCCGCCCCCATGAGATGCGCGCCGAGGAGTCGCCCATCGCTCGGATCAGCCAGTACCGTGCAGAAGCCCTCGGTGTCCTCCATCGCCCACCCGTAGGCGACGTCGCCGTACGCCTGGGTGTGTGCGACGAAGGGAATGCCACGCTCCTGGAGCTCCTCGCGAGTGGCCCCCACCGTCGCGATCTGAGGGTGGGTGAAAACGGCGGCCGGGACGAATCGGTGGTCGAAGGAGCGCAGCTCGCCCGGATGCACGAGATTGTGCGCGACGACCCGGGCCTCGTGGTTGGCCACGTGTTTGAGCTGGTAGGGCGAGCACACGTCCCCCAGCGCCCATACGCCGTTCGCGGTCGTCCTGCCGTGTTCGTCGACGACGACGCGGCCGTCTGGGTGCAGACGCACCCCTGCCGCCTGACACGCCAGGTGGGCTGTGTTCGGGATGCGACCGGCCGCCACGAGCAGCACGTCCGCCTCGCAGGTCGACCCGTCCGAGAGCCGCGCCCGCACTCCCGCCGCGCCCGGTCCACCTAGTGGCTCGATCGATTCGATGACGGTCTCGGTGCGCACGTCCCAGCGCTCACGGGCGAGCGCGGTGAAACGCTCGGAGATCTG
>JAUNUZ010000444.1 GCA_030537915.1 Micrococcales bacterium | reverse complement strand
TGGATGAGCGGGTCCAGCCGGTGCCGGGCGTGCTGGCCTTCGACGGTGCTCATGAGCGTCTGGCGGCGATCACAGCCGCGGCGACCAGGCTGGGGGTCGCCGCGCCCAGACCGCCAACGAGGACCATCGACCAAGTGTTGGGTGCGGTCTGGGCTGAGAGGTTCAACCAGGGCAGCACGACCACCAGCGCCAGCACCAGCGAGGTCACTACTCCCACCCGGGACCACAACCGGGCCCGGCGCGGGACCGTGCGCGCGGCGCGCTCCACCCAGATGCCTGAGCCCACGGCAAGGGCGAAGTAGGCCAACGTGGCCCATATCCAGCTCGAGCCGTCCGTGATGTTGCGGGATGCCGCGAGGAATCCCACGGCCAGCCCGAACACGGCGGTGCCGATGGCGTGGATCCGGCGATCCCGCCCGGAACTGAGCGAGCGACTTTGCGCGACGGCCAGCTGTTCGCGGGCCTGCTGCGGGCTGGGCTGTGCCTGCGGGGCGTCCATGATGACCTCCGACGTCGGAAGAATAGATGTCGCCATACAAGCATGTACTTTCACGCTAAGCAAGTACATGTCGTGAAGGGAACTGTAAGCTCACGACGAGGCGCACTGTGCCCGTCATGGGGAGCCAGATGGCATGAGCAGGTCGTCGCGAAGTGGTCGGACCTCAATGACACGATCTGGACAACAAGCGAGCTGTTTGCTTGCAGCCACCCTGGCCGGCTTCGCAGACTGCGCCTCAGGGTCGAGGTTCCTCGACCAGAGGTGACCGAGGAGAACGATGATGATGACCGCCCGCACGACAGCCGTCGCCCTCGCAGCCGCCGCGGGCCTGACCCTCACCGCTTGTGGGGGCAGTACAGGGACGTCGAACAGCGGCGCAGATGGCGGCTCAACGGGCAGCGCGACTGCACCCTCCGGCGACTGCAGCAGCGCCGAGGTCTTCTGCGTCGGCCTCGTCACCGACATGGGCAAGGTCGACGACAAGTCGTTCAACCAGTCTGCGTGGGAGGGTGTCCAGGCCGCGGCCAAGGAGACCGGGGCGCAGACCAAGTACATCGAGACGACCGACACCAAGGACTATGCGAGCAACATCAAGCAGTTCACGGACAAGAAGTACGACGTGGTCGTGACGGTCGGATTCCTCATGGCGGAGCCGACGGTCACGGCCGCCGGGACCGCGCCGGACACGAAGTTCATCGCTGTCGATCAGTTCCAGGCCAAGGAGGTGGCCAACGTCACCGGCTTGTCCTTCCCCGAGGACAAGGCAGGCTACGCCGCGGGTTATCTCGCGGGCCTGCTGTCCAAGAGCGACAAGGTCGGCCAGGTGCTGGGCATGCAGATCCCGCCTGTCGAGAAGTACGCGAAGGGATTCATCGCCGGGGCCAAGGCGTCGAACCCCAACGCCAGCGTCGCGACGGTCTACCACCCCGCCGGTGACAACGCCTTCTCCGACCCGGTGTGGGGCGCTAACACGGCCAAACAGCAGTTGTCGCAGGGCATCGACGTCATCTTCGGCGCGGGCGGTAAGACCGGAAACGGGGCGCTCGCCGAGATCGCGAAGGCTGCCGGCGCCGGCAAGACGACGTTCTGCATCGGCGTCGACACCGACCAGTGGACCACCGTGCCCGAGGCTCGCCCGTGCCTGGTCACCTCGGCGACGAAGGAACTGAGCAAGGGCACGGCCGATCTGATCAAGCAGGCCAAGGACGGCTCGATCAAGGGCGGCAACTTCGTCGGAGAGGTCGGACTCGCGCCATTCCATGACCTTGACTCCGCCGTCCCGGCCGACGTGAAGACAAAGGTCGACGGCATCGTCAAGGGTCTGGCCGACGACAGCATCAAGACCGGCGTGACGCTCGGCTGATATGACGCTCACCCAGGATCGGCCGGGGGGAACCCCGGCCGAACCGCCTCCCTCGCCCGAGCGCGACACCCGGTCGCGGCTCGCCCGAGGGCTCGATTCGATCGCTCGCTTCCAGGGCGTCGTCGTCCCGATCGTGGCGCTCGCGCTCGCCTTCCTGGTGGGGGCGCTGCTTATCCGCCTGCAGGGCGTGAACCCCTGGTATGCCTACCGCACACTCTTCGGCTCCGCCCTGCTCACGCCGGACGGGCTGCTGCGCACCCTACAGAAGGCGACGCCGCTCATCCTCGCCGGCCTCGCCGTCGTCGTCGGCCTGCGCGTGGGTCTTTTCAACATCGGGGCCCAGGGTCAACTCCTGTGGGGGGC
>JAUNUZ010000443.1 GCA_030537915.1 Micrococcales bacterium | reverse complement strand
CCCAGGGGGACCGTCGTAGCACCGTCGCTGTAGATGTCCTCCCAGCGGCGGTAGGGTCCCGCCGCCACGCAGAGCAGGTAGGTCGACAACGGTGGCGTCGCAGCGAATTCGTGTCGAGTCGCGCCCCCGCTCCGCGTCGAAGAGGTCACCGGCTGGTTGGAGAGTGCGAGCCACGAGCTCGGGGCCGTGACGCTCACCTGGAAGGGCGCCTTGAGGTCGGGCTGGTCCAGACAGGCGACGAAGCGCCGGGCGTCGCTCGGTTCGCTGTGCGAGTAGAGATAGGTGAGTCCGTCCGCCGGGTCGACATAGCGGTGTAGGCCCTGGCCCATGTGCGAGTAGCGCGCTCGGGCCGCCACCCGGATCCGCACTCGGCGTCCGGCCGGGATGCCGCCGACCTCGACGCGCGCGCCGTCGTAGGCGAACGGCCGCGGCTCCGCATCGATCGTGACGAGGTCAACGGACTCTCCGATGAAGTCCAGCAGCACGTTCGGTTCACTGCTGGTCAGGTCGATCGTCGAGACCGTCGCAAAGGTTGACACCGCCGGGTCGGCGGCATCGGTGAGGTCCAGCTCGATCTCGTAGCCGTGGACCTGCAGTGTCTCGGAGCGGTGGCGCGCTTGTGCGCGCGTCAGGTTCGTGTCGGGGATAGCTGCCACGGGCCCGAGGCTACGTCGCCTCCTCGGTGTCTGGGGACCGTTCGGCTGTGAGACGGTTAAGAGGTGGACACCGATTCCGTGCTCGACCTCATGAAGGACGTGGCCGCCCAGGTCATCACTCCGCGCTTCCGTCGCCTCGCGTCGGAGGAGGTCATGGAGAAGAATCCCGGTGACCTCGTCACCGTCGCGGATCGCGAGGCCGAGGTGCTCATCACGGCGGCCCTGCGCGACGCCTATCCCGACGTCTTGGTCGTCGGCGAGGAGGCCACCGCGGCCGACCCGGGGCTGCTGGAGCGCCTCGAGGGGGCCGCGCACGCGTTCGTCGTGGACCCGGTCGACGGCACGCGCAACTTCGTCCACGGTCGCGCCGACTACGCCGTCATGGTCGGGGAGCTGCGCGGCGGGGAATGCGTGCGCGGCTGGATCTGGCAGCCGGAGTACGACGCCGCATACGTCGCGATCCGCGGGCACGGCGTGACGCGTAACGGTGTTCCAGTGACGCGTTCGGCTCCGAGCGCGGACCCGGACCAGCTGCGGGCCGTCACCTCGCGCCCCGAATCCGAGGGCCGCCACGGGCGCCTGACCTTCGGGGCCACCGCGTGGTGTTGCGGCGTCGACTACCCGTGGCTCGCCGAGGGTCGGGTGGATGCCATCGTCTACTCCCGGGCGATGCCGTGGGACCACGCCGCCGGCAGTCTCATGACCAGCGAGGTCGGCGGAGTGGTTCGGCACGTCGACGGCACGTCCTACCGGCCCGGGCGCCGGCACCCCGGTCATCTGCTCGCCGCCGCGTCCCCCGACGCCTGGGATGTCGTCGCGACCCAGCTGCAGTAGCCGTTGCGCGCCGCACACCCCTCGCGCCTACGAACAGCTCGACCCCGGCGCCGCGCAGACCGTGGACGCGAAGGCCCTTGCCGAGTCCGGGTGTCCCCATCCGCGTTCGCAGACGTCGCGAATGGGAGGACGGGGGCTGGGGTGAGCCCGCCGGTAGGTTGACGTGGTGATCCTCTCGGTGCTCGCGCTCGTGCTCGGCGTCTTGGCCTATGGGGTGGCGGGCGCCCGGCTCTCCGACGGTGCCCAAGCCGAGGGCGGCGCCCTGAAGTCCCCGGCGTGGTGGGTTGGGACCGCGTGCCAGGGCGCGGGTTTCGTCTTCACCCTCGCGGCGCGTCAGCATCTGCCACTCCTGATCGTGCAGGCTTGCGTCGTGGGCGGACTCGCGGTCACCGCGATCATCCAACATCTGGCCGGGACACGGCGGATCGGCGGCTGGGACGCCGGGGCGATCCTGGCCGTGATCCTCGGGATCGTCGCTCTGGCGCTGACGACGGTCCCCGGACCTGCGGTCCCGATCGCAGTCACTCATCTTCTCGTCATCGCGATCATGGTTGCCCTGTGCCTCGGCGCGTTGGCGATCCGACTGCCGCCCGGGGTGAGCGGACTGTTCGCCGGGACCGGCTTCGCCATCAGCGCGATCACTGCGCGGCTGCTCGTCGCGGACTCGCGGCAGTCGATGTGGCGCCCTTGGGAGTGGCCGCTGCTGTCGTGGATCGCGGCCGTCCTGCTGCTGGC
>JAUNUZ010000442.1 GCA_030537915.1 Micrococcales bacterium | reverse complement strand
GCAGCTCGTGGCCTTCGGTCTCGTCGTCGTGCTGGCGGCGGCCCATCTCATCCTCATGCCGCGCACGCGCTACCGCATCCACCGGTGGGAGATCACCCCTGAGGTGCTCTACGTCCAGACCGGCTGGTTGACGCGCACCCGCAGCATCGTCGCGCTGGCGTCGCTGCGTGCCGTCGAGACGAGCCATGGCCCGTTGACCCGGGTCTTCGGGTTGACCACCGTGACGGTCCGCAGCGATTCGCCCGTCGAAAGTGTCCGCATCGTCGGGCTCGGGCCATCGTCGGCCGCGCACCTGCGCGCAGAGCTGACACGCGCTCGGGCCTGACCGGTCGGGGCCTCAGACCCACGAGGGCAGCCACATCCTCCAGTCCCACTGCTCATGGGGGATGACCTGGGCGGTGTAGACCGGCCAGAAGAAAACGAAGAGCGCCGCGACGAGCACGACATACGCCCCGACGATGCCGCGACCCCACCGTTGCCGCTGCACTGAGGCGTCGGCAGGACCGAGGACGAGCCCGGCGACATAGGTCACCACCAACACCACCCACGGCACGAAGGCCACCGAATAGAAGGAGAAGATCGTGCGGTCCTGGTACTGGAACCACGGCAGATAGCCCGCGGCGAGCCCGGCCAGGGCGGCTCCCGCGCGCCAGTCTCGAGCCAGCGCCCATCCGAAGAGCGCGACCGGGACCGCCAGGGCGCCGGCCCACCATAGGGCCGGGTTGCCCAGATCGGTGATGGCTTTGCTGCACGCAGCCACCGTGCAGCCCTGCTCGCCGAGGGTAGGCCCCTGGTAGTAGAACGACGTCGGCCGCGCCTGGATGAGCCACGACCACGGGTTGCTCGCGTAGTCATGATGGGTCTGCAAGCCGAGGTGGAACTGCCACATGTCGACGTGGTAGCGCCACAGGGAGCGCAGGGCGTCGGGCATCCAGCCGTCCAGCGCGCCGGGTGGATTGTCCGCCGCCCAGTCTCGCCCCCCAGCCCGAGCTCGACCGGAACCAGCCGGTCCACGAGGCGAGGTAGGTGACCAGGGCAGACCCGACCACGGTGAGGGCGGCCTGCGGTGCGTCTCGACCAAGCGTCGCCAAGAACCAGTGGTGGATCCCGACGGCGCGGCGGGCACCCACCTCCCAGAGCACCGTCATGAGACCGAAGACGGCCAGGAAGTACAGCCCCGACCACTTCGTGCCGATGCACAACCCGAGGCTCACGCCGGCGACGAGACGCCAGGGTCGCAGCCCCAGCCACGGCCCGTAGCGCAGCCTGGGGTCGTCCCAGGCCGCCCCGGCGTCACGCCAGCCGCCGACGATCCGCGCGAGCCGCTCCCGCGAGGCGTCCCGGTCCAACACGAGGGCGCCGAAGCCGCCGAGGGCGAAGAACATGACCGACATGTCGAGCAGCCCGGTCCGCGAGTGCACGAAGTGCTGCCCGTCGAAACAGAGGAGTAGCCCGGCGATGATCCCCAGCGTTGTCGAGCCGAACATCCGGCGTGCCGTCCGGGCCAGCAGGTAGACCGACAGGGTGCCGAGGACGGCTACGCCTATCCGCCAGGTCCACGGGTTGCCGACTCCACCCAGATACTCGCCGATCGCGATGACCCACTTGCCGACCGGGGGGTGCACGACGAAGTCCGCCGAGGGCCCGAAGACGTCCGGCGTCCCGGCCGCCCAGACATCGTCGACACCCGGGGTGGCCCCCGCCTGCGCGAGCTCGGGGCGAACCTTGTGTTCTGTGCCGAACTCCAGCAGTGACCACGCCTGCTTGACGTAGTACGTCTCGTCGAAGACCAGGGTCGGCGGGTCGCCGAGCTGCCAGAAGCGCAGCAGACCGGCGTAGGCCGCCACGAGCAGGGGACCGAGCCACCCCCACAGCCGATCGGTAGGCCGGATGCCGAGCAGCCGCAAGCGCAGCCGCTCGGTGTGACTCATGGGCTCCATCGTAAGCGGCCGGTCAGGGGCTTTTGGGGGCGTGTGCCGGTTGCTGCGGTGGGCTGACCCCGCGCCGTGCTGACAGGATCGAGCCAATGTCCTGCACAGGTCCGCAGCCCCAAGGATCCACCCCCCAGACATCCGCCGGCAAGACGTCGCCGATCGACCGCGCGGCGCTCGTGCTGGCGGCCACGCCGATCGGGGATTCTCTTGACGCAGCCCCTCGGCTAGGCCGCGAACTGGCCGACGCCGACGTCGTCGCCGCCGAGGACACGCGTCGCCTGCGCCGCCTGTGCACTG
>JAUNUZ010000441.1:1728-2241 GCA_030537915.1 Micrococcales bacterium | reverse complement strand
CGTTACGCACCTGATCGGAGGGGCTTTGGGCCACCTCGACGACGCAATAGATCGTCACGAGCGCGACGATGATCAGCGGCAGATAGCGACCCATGGAGCAAAGTGTATGTGGAGAGTGGGTAGGCGCCGTATCGGAGGGATTGAGGAACCGCTCGGCTAGCTTCCGGCGGAGGCTAACAACCCGATAAAGAGGCCGCCCGCGGCCAACAGTTCGGCCATTCCTGTTCGGCCCAGCACGGCGTTGAGGTCGCGTCCCGCCGCGCCTCGCAGCACGGTGCGGGTGGCGGGCACGAGGGTGATCAGACCCAGCAAGCCGAGTAGCGCCCACCAGTTCGTGGCGCCCGCGACGCCCAGGAGCGCCAGCGCGCTGAGCATGGCCAGCCCGAGGAAGACCCGCCGGGTGTCGGCGTCGCCGAGCATGGTGGCCAGGGTGCGCTTGCCGACGGCGGCGTCCCCGTCGAGGTCGCGTAGGTTGTTGGCGACCAGGATCGCGCACGCCATCGAGCCGATGGC
>JAUNUZ010000441.1:1096-1718 GCA_030537915.1 Micrococcales bacterium | reverse complement strand
GTAGGTCGTACCGCACACGGCCACGAGGCCGAAGAAGACGAAGACCGCCACCTCGCCGAGCCCGGCGTAGCCGTAGGGGTTCTGGCCGCCGGTGTAGAACCAGGCGGCCGCAATGCACATCGCGCCGACCGCGATCATCCACCACTGGCCCGTCGCCGCCACGATGACGAGGCCGGCGAGAGCGGCGACGCCGAAGCTGAGGAACGCGGCCCGCTTCACCGTGGCCGCCGGGGCGGTGCCCGAGCCGACGAGGCGTAGCGGTCCGACGCGATCGGAGTCCGTGCCACGAATACCGTCGGAATAGTCGTTGGCGTAGTTGACGCCCACCTGTAGAGCCAGGGCGACGACAAGGGCGAGAAGCGCGAGGGCCGGGCGGGCCCCACCGGCGTGGATGGCGGTGGCGGTTCCCGCGAGGACGGGCGCGACCGCCGCGGGCAGGGTGCGCGGGCGGGCGCCGGCGATCCAATCGGCGCGAGTGCTCACGACGCCTCCTTTTTTGTAGATTCCTCGGCGAGGCGTTGGCAGGTTTGCCGGTCTATCTTGCCCGCTGCCAGCCGGGGGAGCGCGTCGACGCGCACGAGTCGGCGTGGACGGGCGGCCGACGCGAGCGGCGCTCCCCCCT
>JAUNUZ010000441.1:0-1086 GCA_030537915.1 Micrococcales bacterium | reverse complement strand
GAGCAGTTGTTTCAGCGTAATCGGCTCGCTCGTCAGCACCACCAGGCTGGCGCCCCACTGCTCGTCGCGCACCGCGACCACGCTGAGCTCAATGCCCGATCCGAACGTGAGCTGGCGTTCGACGTCGGCGACGTCGACGTTGACGCCACCGCTGGTGACGACGTCGTCCACGCGCCCCAGCACCCGCAATCGGCCCTCGGCGTCGAAGGCACCGCGATCTTGGGTGCGCACGCTGTCGCCGCTCAGTATCTCACGGGTGAGGTCGGGCAGGCCCCGATAGCCCGCGAAGGCCGTCGGGCCGGTGAGAGTGATGCGCCCCGCTTCACCGAGGTGGGCCGACACTCCTGGCAGCGGCCGGCCGTCGTAGACGCAGCCTCCGCACGTCTCGCTCATGCCGTAGGTCGTCACTACCCGCAGGCCGGCTTCGACGGCGCGGGCGGCCAGCGCCGCGTCGAGGCGGGCGCCGCCGATCAGGATCGCGTCGAAGGCGGCCAGCGACGTCGCGAGCGACGGGTCGTCGAGGGCGCGGACGAGCTGGGTGGGGACGAGCGAGATGTAGTTGCGACCCGCTGCCGGCCGGAGCGAGGCGAGATCGGAACCGACCTCGCGTAAAGGGGTGCCGGCCACGATGCTGCGCACGATCACCATCGCTCCCGCAACGTAGTGGGCGGGTAACGCCAGATGCCACGTGCCGGGCCCGCCGAGGACGGACTCGGTGGCTCGCGCCGACGCGATCATGGCCGCCCGCGGCAGCATGACCGCCTTCGGGTGGCCCGTCGATCCCGACGTCGTGACGATCAGACCGACGTCGGGTTCGGACGGTACGGGGTTCTGCGGCGCAACGGCGGCGAGGGTGGCGGCCGCCAGAGCGCCCTGAGGATCGAGAACGGGGGCCAGCGGTGGCCCGCCGGCGAGGGCGGTCTCAAGGGCCGCCAGGACCGCACCGGCGTTTTGGGAGTCGACGACAACGAGCCCTTCTCGGGGTTGTCGTGGCAGGGCGTCAGGCACCGCGCCAGCCTACGTCCGTGCGCGGCTGAGCGATATTTGTGCCCAGGCTCGCTCCCCGGGGTGCAGCTAGGCTAGGTC
>JAUNUZ010000440.1 GCA_030537915.1 Micrococcales bacterium | reverse complement strand
CGAGCACACTGCGGCCAACGAGCAGGTCGTCCCCATGGCGACGGGCTGACCAGAGCGGTCCGGGGCTGATTCCCAGCCCGGCCGTGGGTCGTTCAGGCAAACCTCGGACGGTCGCGTTAGCGTGCTGTCATGGATATCTTGCGGCGCTCGAATCGCCGTCGAGCCCTCCGCCTGCTCGGGTACGGTCTGGCAGTGGGGGGCGTGGTGCAGGCCGCCACCGCCTCGGCCGTGGTCCTGGTTGATGAGGTCCGCAAGCGGCGTTCCACGCCGCCGGCTGGCTTCCCCAGCGCGCCACCCGGCACGGTAGACGTCGCAGGTAACTCGGTGACGACCTATACCAATGGCGAAGACCTCTACGCGGACATACTCACCGCTATCGAAGGTGCCCAGCAATCGATCTTCTTCGAGTTCTTCATCTGGAAGGACGATGAGGTTGGCAGGCGCTTCAAGCAAGCGCTCATCGACGCGGCACGGCGTGGGGTCGAGGTCTTCGTCATCTACGACGGCTTTGCCAATCTGGTCGTCAACCCGCGCTTCTATCGCTTCCCCGACGGCATCCACGTGCTGCGCTTCCCTGTTATCCGCATGGGGATGCTTCGACTCGACATGCGTCACCTCGGTCGCGATCACCGCAAGATTGTCGTCACCGACGGCGAGGTCGGCTTCGTCGGCGGCTACAACATCGGCCATCTCTATGCCACGGAATGGCGCGACACCCATCTGCGGGTCGTGGGCGCGGCCGTCTGGGAGCTCGCCGACGCCTTCGTCGACTTTTGGAACGAATACCGCCAGCCGGGCCAACCCGAGCTGCCCGACGGCGGGGCCAAGGAGTGGGAGTCGCGGATCACCGCCGCACGGAATGCACCGAGCCGGATGCTCTTCCCGGTACGCGGCCTCTATCTGGACGCGATCGAGCGTGCGGCTGAGCGAGTTTACATCACGCAGGGGTATTTCATTCCTGACCACGAAATCCTCACCGGCCTGCTCAAGGCTGCGCACCGGGGCGTCGACGTGCGCGTCATCGTGCCGGAATACTCCAACCACATCCTCGCCGACTGGGTGGCCCGTGGGTACTACTCCGAGCTGCTTACCGGCGGCGTCACCATCTGGCTGTACAAGGACGCGATGGTCCACGCAAAGACCGCTACGGTCGACGGACGCTGGAGCACGGTGGGGACCGCCAATATCGACCGCCTCTCGATGACCGGCAACTACGAGGTGAACCTTGCGCTCTACAGCGACGAGATGGCGGCGAAAATGGAGGCGATCTTCGAGATGGACCTCGGCAATTCCCGGCAGTTGACACTGCAGGAATGGAACCAGCGCGGACGCCTGCCTCGCATCGCCGAGCGACTGCTGGCCCCGCTGCACCCCTTCATGTAGCCCCTCGAGTCGCCCCGCCGAGCCCGGATTTACTCAGCTGCGTCCTGTCACAGCCGAAGTCGTCTGTGACAGGGCTAAGCGCGCGCCGGGCACGCCTACCCGTCACGGATGTTGGGTGCGCACGCAAAGGTCGCGCGCGCAGGTGACTGCGAGTTGCCCTTATCGCGGAAGAGGCCAGATGCAGACGAATGTTGCCTATGCGCGGTGGGCGCGGTGGTCGTCCAGAATGCCCAGAACCACCGCCGTAGTCATCGTCGGCTACGCCCTCACCTATGCGGCGGCTGTTCTTCTGGGACGGATGAGCGTCCCCGCGGGTGAGCAGTTGGCGCTCATCTGGCCCGCGGCCGGGGTGTCCTTTCTCTGGCTCAAGCACCTGCTGCGACTGCCCGGTGCCTGGCGCCGGATGGACCTCTACGTGTCGATCGGCCTGGTAGGCCTGCTGACATTCATCCTCAATACTCTCGCGCACGTGCCGCTTGGTACGAACCTGGCCTCCTCGGTGGGCAATATCGTGCAATCCCTCGCCGCCGCCGCCTTCTACCTGCGCGGCTCCGACTCGGGGCTGTTGAACTCGCGGCGGCGCCTGCTCGATCTGCTCGCGGCGTCTGTCCTCGGCGCCGTCGCCTCGCTCCCGTTCGGCCTCCTCATCGCGTTCCTGTCCGGTGCCGATTGGGCGAACGGGCCGGCGTGGGTGCTGCGGAACACAACGGGGATCTTCCTCGTCGGGATCATCGGGCTGCGGGTGTTGCGCCGTCACCCGGACGAGCTAGCAAGGCAGAAGAACAGCCGCCTGCTCGCGGGCGTATCGACACTGATCACGTGCTTCGTCGTGTGGTTCGCCTTCTTCGTCACCCCCGCCATCCCGCTGAGCTTCCTCTT
>JAUNUZ010000439.1 GCA_030537915.1 Micrococcales bacterium | reverse complement strand
CAGATGATTCTTCGTTGGTCGGCTGTGGATGTAGCGGACCGGCCGGTCTGTCCGGCTCTTACACGTCGGGTTGTTCCTCAGGGCCCTTCGGGACCTGGGTGGTCAGGGGGTGGTGGCGGTCGCCCAGGGGTCTTCCCATGCTGGTGCCCAGGGCCAGTCGGTCGGCAGGTGCAGCACGAGGCGCCGGGCCGAGGACGCGATCCGTGCGGGGACTGCGATCAGGTGGGTGCGCAAGGTCGTCCAGCGGGCTTTGCCGCGCCGCCTTGGGCGGCGGCGCCGGCGGCGCGCAGCAGGTTGAACGCGACGCAGGCCAGCGCGAGCCAGGCGCGTTGGCCTGGAACTTCCCGGAGGGTGCGTGCGCGAGCGGGCCGCCCTTCAGTTCGGCGATGCCCTGCTCGATGATGGCGTGGTCGCGGTGGGTCTCGTCCGCTGCGACGGTGGTCAGGGTGCTGTTGGTGATGAAGCCGTGGTGGCGCCAGGTGGTGAACAGCTCGTCCTGCCCGGCCGCGGCGGCGGGATTTAGGCGGGCGACGCGGCGCACGACGAGCCGGCAGTGAACCTGTCGCCTCGCGGGGTGGGAGGTGAACGCGGTGAAGGAGGTTTCGGCGACCTGCGCCTCGGAGATCCACCGCTGCTCGGCCTCGTCCCAAATCGTGGCCCACGCCTGCTTGGGGATGGCCGCGATCGCTTTGCGCACAGCGGGATCCATCCGCACGGTCACCGAGAACCACACCTTCGCCGTGAGAGCGGCAGCGATGACGTCGCGGCGGCAGTAGCCGGAGTCGGCCCGGACCATCACCTGCCCGGTCGCGCATGCAGCCCGTGCGGTGGCGACGGCGTCACCGACCAGGCGGGGCGCGCCGTGCCCAGAGATCGTGTTGCCCTTCCGCAGGCGGGACGCGGCGATCACCGGCGCGCAGGTCGGCGATGACGGGGCAGCGATCTGGGTGTTGACGCCCTTGACGCCGGAGTAGCCGTACGCGGCGCCCTGCTTGGCGTAGCCGTGGACCTGGCGGATGGTGTCGTCGACATCGATGAAGGTCATCGTCTCAGTCCCGGCCAGCAGCCGCGGGACCGTGGCGGCGAGCCCGGCCAGGGTCCGCGAGGCGACCGCGTCGAGCTGGCGGACGTGGCCGAAGATGAACGCGCGAAGGAACGTGCCCAAAGTCGAGGGCGCCCGGATGCCGTCGAAGAGCTTGCTCATGCCGCCGTGGCGCAGCACGTCCAGGTCATCGATGCAGTCGGCGCCGGCCAGCATCCCGGCAACCACGCCGGCCGCCTTCAGGGCTGCGTTCGTCGAGGGCAGGCTCAGGTGCTGCTCGAGGAGGTCGTGCAGGCCGGCGCGTTCGGCCAGCCGCATCACCGGCACCAGCCCGGCCGAACCGATCAGGTTCGGGTCATCGAAAACAGCGGAAACCTTGTGCAATGCTTGCACTTGTTGGAGGCCCCTTCGGACGGTACGGATCAGACCCTAGACAAGTCCAATCCTCCCGCCCCACAGGGGCATTCGCATGTCACGACCCGCCCAACCCCGCACCTGGCCGGTGGATCAGGGCTCAGAAGCACAGCTCCGGAAGATCTCCGAGACGCCATAGAGCTAACCGACTGGGATCGACCTCGCCTCCGTCGATGATCATCTCAACCGGCTCGGGGAAGTTGAACGGCGGAAGCGTGAAGTTGAGGCGACGCCACCGCGTCCCCGTGAACTGGTTACGGTTTTGACGGATCTCGGGGTACGTGTTGATGAGCACCCACGTCGCTCCCGTGCTGCGATAGTTGGCAAGCATCGCGGCGATGTCCGCATAAGACACGTGCACCCAGCAGTCACGGCACATCACTGCATCTGCTCTAGGCAGGGGGTCCTTCGTCAGATCGGCGACGATAAATGACACTCCGGGCCGAGCGAACCGCTCAGTGGCGACGGTGACGACACCCGGAACGATATCGGCGCCTACATAGTCGATACCCGACAGATCGATGTGCTGCATCCAGTTCCAGTCACCGCAGGGCGCGTCCAACAGCGACGTCACCCCGTGCCTGCGGAACAAATCGGGCAGCTGCCTACGGACCATCTCGGTGGCGCGCAGCTCGGACCCCGTTCCCGAGCCGGACTCCGCGCTGCCCCAAGTCTCTTCTTCGTAGGCCGCGCTGTAGATCCTCCGAGAGCAATGATCAAGACCTGTGGATGGGTCTCGGCCGGGTGACGTGAGTGGACGCACCTTCCCGAGGATGATCTTCAAGTCCTAGAGGTTCTGATCAAGAGCCGGCG
>JAUNUZ010000438.1 GCA_030537915.1 Micrococcales bacterium | reverse complement strand
GAGGTCGCCTACTTCGAGTGCCTGCACGAGCTCAAGCTCATCGTCGACCTGATGATCGAGGGCGGCATCGCCAAGCAGCGCTGGTCGATCTCCGACACTGCCGAGTACGGCGACTACGTCTCGGGTCCTCGGGTCATCTCCCCGCAGGTCAAGGAGAACATGCAGGCCGTGCTGGCTGACATCAAGGACGGCACGTTCGCCAAGCGCTTCATCGACGACCAGGACGCCGGCGGGCCGGAGTTCAGTCGGTTGCGCGAGAAGGGTGCCAAGCACCCGATCGAGGCCACCGGCAAGGAACTGCGCAAGCTGATGGCGTGGGTCAAGGACACCGACTCCGACTACGTCGAGGGCAGTTCCGCTCGAAACTGACGCGTCACCTGCACCTGTTACCTGCAGAGGCGCCCGCATCGGCGACCGGTCCGAGGGGCTGGCCGCCGGGGCGGGCGCCTCTGCTCGCTACCGTGCTCCTCGACCGGACCTCGCCTTCGACCGGCCGGATCGAGGGCTACCCACGGGCGGTATCGTGCGAGAGCGCCGTTTTGACGTGGGTCGCACTCAATGGATGAGTCGAGCCCAGAAGCGAGGGGGTGTTCGGGATGGGTTCCCTACCTCGAGCGACATCGGCACGGGTACTGCTTCGACGTCGGCTGCCTGCCGGGTTGGACCTCGCTGAGGTCTTCGACGATGTCTTCCCGTCACCAGGTCGGCGGGTCTGGCTCGACAGCAGCGCGCGGGGCTCGGGATCGGGCCGGTACAGCTTCGCCGCCGAAGCTTCCGCGCAGGCAGGTGCGCTGCTGACCTATCGCGTCGGCGATGCAGGCATGCGGGTGGAGCGGTTCGACGGCAGTGCCTGCAGCACCGTCATCGGTGATGTGCTCGAGGTGCTCGCGGCGCAGCTGGTCGATCTCGATGTCACCGACAGAGCCGAGGTCCCGTTCATCGGGGGGCTCGTCGGGTGGTTCGGCTATGAATTCAAAGGCGACCTGGGCTTTCCCGGACCGCACCGTGCCCTGACCCCAGATGCCGCGTGGCTGCTCGTCGATCGGGTCGTCGCTATCGATCACGACACCGGCGAGGCGCAGGGGTTCGCCCTCGTGGCCAACGATGTATCGAACCGCGCAGCAGGACACGAATGGCTGGCGCAGACGGCGCAGCGCTGCACCCGCGCGGGGTCGGGGTCGACGTCACCGATCGAGCAAGCCCCCCGGGTCGAGGCCTCGCCCGTAGGAACCGCAGACGTGTCCATACCGATGGTGCCCCCTGTTTCCTTACCCGCCAACCCCGGCCCGGGGTGCCTGCCGACAACAAACGCCGAGGCACTTTGGCGTCGCGGTCGGGAGCGCTACCTCGCCGATGTGCAGGCGGCCAAAGCGGTGCTGGAGTCGGGGCAGAGTTACGAGGTCTGCCTGACCGACACCGCGACGGCACCCTTTGCAGGGACCGCTCTGGAGCTCTATCTCGCGCTGCGACAAGCAAACCCGGCGCCGTACTCGGCATTTCTCGACATCGGTGGGGTACAGGTCGTGAGCGCCTCACCCGAGCGCTTCCTGCACGTCGACGCCGCGGGCCGGGTGGAGACCCGGCCGATCAAGGGCACGGCCGCTCGGCACCGCGACCCGGCCCGTGACCTGACCGCCGCGGCCTCGCTGCAGGCCGATGCGAAGACCGTGGCCGAGAACATCGTCGTCGTCGACCTGCTACGCAACGATCTGCATCAGGTGTGCGTGCCGGGATCGGTGGCGACGCCGCGGCTGCTGGAGGTCGAGACCTACCCGTCGGTGCATCAACTCGTCTCGACCGTCGAGGGGCAGCTGCGCGATGGTCTGGGCCCCCTGGACGCGGTGCGTGCCTGCTTCCCGGGCGGCTCGATGACGGGCGCACCCAAGCGTCGAACCTGCGAGATCATCGACGAGATCGAGGGCGCGCCGCGCGGTATTTACGCGGGGACGCTGGGCTACTTGAGCGCTAGCGGTATCGCCGACCTGGCCATCGTCATCCGCACGGCAGTGGTGCGTGACGGCTGGGTCAGCGTGGGAGCCGGCGGCGGTATCGTGCTCGACTCCGAACCGCACGAGGAGTATGAAGAGATGCGTCTGAAGGCCGAGGCGACCCTGCGAGTCATCCGATCGGTCAATGCGTTGGGTGACGCCGGCGAGGTGGCAGCGCTCGCCGCTGAGAGCTGAGCCATTCGCGCCATTGCGCTGCGTGCCTGCTGGGGCCCGGCTGGATCGCGGCGTCCGCCCACCCGGTCACCGGCCGCAGCCCGTGCA
>JAUNUZ010000437.1 GCA_030537915.1 Micrococcales bacterium | reverse complement strand
CAGGGCGCCCGTGACCGGCGGGCCCGGCGGAGTCGGAAGCCGACGACCGGCGGGCGCAGTCACGAGGTGGCGGGGGTGAGAAGGTCGCGGGCTGGGCGATGCGCGGCCGACCACGCCCCGAAGAGGGCAACCACCGCCACGAGGATCGATGCTAAACCGACGACCGCAGAGGGCGGCTCGTCCCCGAAGCGTCCGGCTGCCACCCACGCCAGACCCCACACGACCCCCGCGGTCGCGAACCAGTTCCCGTCCAGAGCCGCGGCGAGGAACCACGCCACGAGGGCGACGACGGCAAGCACAACGACCGTGGCGATCGTGGGCCCGGCACCGGTGGCGGGCACACCGCGCCCGACGAGCGTTGCGGCGATGTTCGCGCAGACCGCGACGCAGACCCACCCCAGGTAGAGGCCGAAGGTTGCGTCGACCAGGACCCGCTCGATCGCGCTACGAGCGGGTCTCTCGTGCAGGCGGCGCGCGAGGACAGCGAGCACGAGGAGCAACGCGACGATGACACCGACGCTCACCTCGAGCCACCCCTGCTGGGTCACCAGCAGCCAAGCGGCGTTGAGCACCATCGAGGCGGCGGCGAGCCCGGCGGTCGCGCGATGCCGGTCGGTGTCGGCGTTCGCGGTCCGCCACTGCCAGATCGTGTAGGCGGCGAGCCCGAGGTAGATGACGCTCCAGATCGAGAACGCGGGGCCGGCCGGCGCGATGAGCGTCGCGTCGGCAGCCAGGCGGCCACCTGCGGATTCCTCGACCCGGGTCCCGATGGCCCCGGTGCCGTACAGCGTGCCGATGACGCAGAAGATCCCTGCCGCCGTCACCGCGATCTGGCGCGCGCGCAATGCACCTGATGGCGCCGAAGGGCTGGGTGTCGCAGAGGTGGTCATCGCCCCAGACTGCCATCGAGACTGTCGATGAGCACGATCGAGTTGCGCGCCGAGTCGTAGGCGGAGCGCCGCGCGGCGGGCAGGTCGGCGTGGGTGCCGCGCACGAAGCCGTGTTCGATGAACCAGTGCGGCGTCTGCGTCGTCAAGGCGATGAGCCGACGGAACCCGAGCGCCCGCGCATTCTCCCGCGCGCGTCCCAGCAGCACTGCTGCCAGGTCGCGCCCCCGGTAGTCCGGATGCACCGCGACGCAGGCGAACTCGGCAGCGGCCTCGGCCGGGTGCTCGATGAGCGCGTTGCACGCGATGACCGTGCCGTCGCGCACCATGACGGTGAACATGCCGATGTCGAACTCGAGTTGCTCCCGGCTGCGCGGCAGCAGCGCGCCGGTGTGCTCCAGCGGGCGGATCAGCTCGGCGAGCCCGACGACGTCCTGGATCGTCGCGGCGCGGGTCGCGTAATAGTCGTCCACAGCCGAGACCATGAGGCCGCAGCCGTCGCGGCTGTACAGCTCGCGCAACAGCGGGCTGGCCCCCTCGGTGCCGATGAGGTGGACCCGCGGGACCCCCGCCCGGCAGGAGTCGAGGGCCGCCCGCACGCAGTTGCGATCCTCGGCCGAGAGGCTGCGCATCCGAGACTCGGTGTCCAGCAGCCCCTCCGCCTCGCTCAGCGAGAGCTTCCCGGCGTCCAGAGCGTCGAGCGCGAGCCGCCATGAACCGGGCTCGGCTTCGATGACGAAGATGAGCTTGTCGGCGCCGATGCCCGCGGCGACGGCCTGCGCCACATCGGCATTGCGCAGGTTGAACGCCTCCCCCGTCGGGGAGTATCCGACCGGGGAGACGAGCAGGATCCGGTCCGTGCCCAGCGCGCGGCGGATCTCGGCCACGTCGATGCCGCGCACCAGACCAGTGAGCAGATGATCTATGCCGTTGCGCACGCCGACCGGCCGAGCGATGACCCAGGTGCCGCCGATGATCTTGAGATCCGAACCGGCCATGAGCGTGTTGCCGAGGCTGCACCGCAGGCGCGCCTCGATATCCATCCGCAGCACGCCGACCGCCGCCTTGACGCAGTGCATGGTCGGCTCGTCCGTGATCCGCAGGTCCCCATCGAAGCGTGACGGGATCCCGCGCAGCGCCAGCTCGGCCTCGATCTGGGGGCGGGCCCCGTGAACCAGGACGATGCGCACGCCGAGGCTGGACAGCAGCGCGATGTCCTCCAGGAGTCGATCGGTGTCGTCGCGCAGGCAGACCTCACCGGGGAAGGCGATGACGAACGTCTTTCCGCGATGCCTATGGATGTAGGGCGCAGCGCTGCGAATCGCCGCCACGAAGTCATCACCCGTCGGCACGGCCCGTGCGGGCAGATAGTGCTCTGGGTCGTC
>JAUNUZ010000005.1 GCA_030537915.1 Micrococcales bacterium | reverse complement strand
AAAACAAAACAAATGACACACTGTTGAGTTATCAAGGAACCACCACACACCGCGAAGGACAGCGAACAACGCCGCCATTCACAGTGGAGGGAGGTCTCCCGGATGACATTCCGTCATCTCGGGCCGGAAGTCGAACTTACCAGAGCAATTCGCACCGGTCAAATCCGATCTCCGTGCGGTCCCATCCTTGCGGAGTGGGCCGCGGTGCTGCGCTCCGGACTGTCGGTCCGTCGCGGCAACAGGTATGACCTTACGAAACCGTGCACCGCACGTCAAATCTCCAACGCCGCTCGCCTGGGGTGTAGTTTTCCGCAAGATTCTGCGGATTCTGTCCAATTCTCAGCGGCCGCCCACATGAGTGTGGCGCGAGTCGCACTGTGGAGGCCGGTTGGTCTGGCTCACATGCGGCTCGCGCCATACGTCGTCTCTGGGTGCGCGGGTCAGCTCTCGAGCAGCCCCACCGCGAGGCTCCTTCGGCCCCGGCGCACGAGGACCAGGGACTCGGCGAGCAGATGCTCAGCGGTGATCGGGGCGTCCTCGTCGCTCACCTTCACGTTATTGAGGTAGGCACCCCCCGACGCGACGGTTCGGCGCGCGGCCTTGCGGCCTCGCTCCAGCCCCGTCGCGACGAGCAGGTCAACGACGGTGGTCTGACCGAGCGTGATCGGCGCCCGGTTCAGCGGCTTGGTCGCGGCCTCGAGCGTCGCCCGATCGATGGTGGAAAGGTCCCCGGAGCCGAACAGTGCGTCGGCCGCGGCTTCCGCCTCCCGGGCGGCATCGGCGCCGTGCACCAGCGTCGTCACCTCACGGGCAAGTACCCGCTGCCCGATCCGGGCCGCGGGCTTGGCTGCCGACTCTGCGACCACAGCTTCGATCCGCTCGCGCGGCAGCAGCGTGAAGATCCGCAGGAGCTTGTCCACCTCGGCGTCGTCGACGTTGATCCAGAACTGGAAGAAGTCGTAGGGAGAGAAGAGGTCGGCATCGAGCCAGATCGCTCCCCCCTCGGACTTGCCAAACTTCGTCCCGTCCGCCTTGGTGATCAGCGGCGTGGTGAGCGCGTGCACGGTCGCCCCCTCGACCTTGCGGACGAAGTCGACGCCGCCGATGATGTTGCCCCACTGATCGTTCCCGCCCACCTCGAGCGTGCACCCGTGGCGACGGTAGAGCTCCAGGTAGTCGTTGGCCTGCAGGATCTGGTAGCTGAACTCGGTGAAGCTGAGCCCCTCCTCGCTGCGCAGGCGCGCCGCGACCGACTCCTTTGCGAGCATGGTCCCCATGCGGAAGTGCTTGCCCAGATCGCGCAGGAGAGAAATCGCGGAGATCCCTTCCGTCCAGTCGTAGTTGTTCACCATCCGGGCCGCGCTGTCCCCCTCGAAGGAGAGGAACCGGGCGATTTGGTCGCGTAGCTTCTCGGCCCATTCGGCGACCACGTCGGTCGGATTGAGGGTGCGCTCCCCACTCATCCTCGGGTCGCCGATCAGGCCGGTCGCCCCGCCCACGAGGGCGAGGGGACGATGCCCCGCGTTCTGCAGGTGCTTCATGAGCATGAGGGCGACGAGGTGCCCGTGATGCAGGGAGGCGGCCGAGGGGTCGAAGCCCGCATAGAAGGTGACCGGGCCCTCGTTCAGGGCCGCGCGGAGCGCGTCCAGATCGGTGTGCTGGGCTACGAAGCCACGCCACTGGAGGTCATCGAGGAGGTCACCCATCGGGTCCTTACCTTTCGGTCACGGTCACGGAGGCGGGCCGGACGGCCGCGCGGTCTAAGCCTATCCATTCCAGCGTAGGGCTCTCATCACCGAACGTCCCACGAGCATGGCAACGCCGATCCCGATCTCAACCCACGCGCCGCGTCGGGCGGCTTCGCCAAGTCGTGCTCCCCCCCCCTCGAGGTCACGGTGCTCGAAGGCTCGAGCTTCACTGTTGAAGCGGCCGGTGCGTCCTGCACGACGATTGGCGCCCTCGGCTAGGTCGAGAGGCACGTCAAGTGCAGATATGTGAAAGTCAACCGCGCCACCGATGTCACCATGGTGATCGACAACGGTGTGCTGCGCGTGGGCGCGGCTTGGATGCAGAGGGCGTGTGCCCCGACGCGCTGGAAGCCCGGTTAGCGTGCTGGCCGCTCCCCGGTCGAATGTCCCCCACTGGGCGAGCGGAACGCGTCGGCCGCGCGCCGCGCCTCGCGGAGCTGTTCGGCGACGCGTTCGGGCGCGGTACCGCCGTATCCGGTGCGTGCTCCCACGGAGCCTTCCGCCGACAACACCTCACGGACCTCCCCACTGAGGTGCGGCGAAATCGAAGCGAAATCCTCATCGGTGAGGTCCCACAGCTCGATACCGCGCGATTCGCACACCCGCACGCACTCGCCAGCGATCTCGTGCGCGGAGCGGAAGGGCACACCGCGTCGCACCAGCCACTCGGCGACGTCGGTCGCGAGCGCGAAGCCCTGGGGTGCGAGACTCGCCATCCGCTCGACATGAAACGTAAGGGTGGCGATCATGCCGGCAAAGGCGGGCAAGAGCACGCCAAGCTGGTCGATCTGGTCGAAGACTGGTTCCTTGTCTTCTTGCAGGTCCCGGTTATAGGCGAGCGGCAGTGCCTTCAGCGTCGCAAGCAAGCCCGCATGATCCCCGATGATCCGGCCGGCCTTACCGCGGGCCAGCTCAGCGATGTCGGGATTCTTCTTCTGCGGCATGATCGAGGATCCGGTGGAAAAGCCATCGTCCAGGGTGAGGTAGGAAAACTCCTTCGTATTGAACACGATGATCTCCTCGGCCAGGCGCGAAATGTTCATGGCGATCGAGGCGCAGATGAAGGAGAATTCGGCGACGACGTCACGCGCGGCGGTCGCGTCAATCGAATTCGGCTCCACGGAGGTGAAGCCGAGGTCGGCGGCAACAAGTTCGGGATCCAAACCGAGTGAGGAGCCCGCCAGCGCGCCGGCGCCGTAAGGTGAACGGGCGGCCCGCTCGTCCCACTGGCTGAGCCGTTCGAGGTCGCGCAGGAGCGGCCACACGTGCGCAGCGAGGTAGTGCGCGAGGAGCACCGGCTGGGCGTGCTGCAGGTGTGTGCGCCCCGGCATAATCGCCTGACCCGCAGACTCCGCCTGGCCCATCAGCGCGTCGACGACAGCGAGCACATTCGAGCGGAGCCTGTCCGCTTCCTCCCGCAGATAGACGCGGATTAACGCGGCGATCTGGTCATTTCGAGAGCGTCCCGCACGAAGCTTGCCGCCGAGCTCCTCGCCGACCTCCTCGATCAACAGGCGTTCGAGTGCCGAGTGGACGTCCTCGTCACGCGGGCTAGGGGTGAGGGCGCCGGAAGCGACCTTCGCGCGCATCGCCATGAGGCCGGCGCGCATCCGCTCGTATTCTCCCTGGCTCAGGTGTCCCGCCTCGGCGAGTGCGCGGGCATGCGCGAGGGAGCCGCGCAGGTCCACATCAGCGAGCCGCCAGTCAAAATGTGTGGAGCACGACAGGGCGGCAAGGCTTGGGTGGGGGCCATCCGCAAAGCGGCCACCCCATAAGCCACCGGAACTGCCCTGCCCGGAGTCGGGTCCTAAGGGCGTGTCGTGGGGGGTGTCAGCGGTGCTGGTCGCGGGTGTGGATTCCTTGGCGCGGGCATCGCCCGAGTGGGGGGTGGGCCGGTGGACCACGATCCTCCTTGACTAGTGTTCATCGATGGGTGGCAAGCCCGCGAGAATTCTGGCGCATACCTCAGCGGCGAGGTCGGCCGAACGCATCACGGTGAGGGTGGTGTCATCCCCCGCGACGGTCCCGAGGGCTTTCGCTCCAAGGGCCGAGTCGAGGGCAGCGCCAAGGTATTGGGCCGCCCCCGGCGGGGTGTGCAACACGAGGAGGTTCTCCGAATGGTCTGCCGCAACCACGAGTTCCGCTGCCAGGCGTGCCAGCCGGACAGCCGCTGAGGACGGCTCCTGGGCAATCGGGGCGTCCTCGGGAACGTAGTAGGTGAAGCCACCATCCGCCCCGCGCAGCTTCTGAGCTCCGAGCTCCACCAGGTCACGCGAGATCGTCGCTTGGGTAGCGCGGATTCCGCGGCGGCCGAGCCGTTCGGCCAGCTCGGCCTGGCTCTTCACGCCGCCTTCGCGCAGGATCTGCACGACGACGGCCTGGCGGGCCACCTTGGTGGAGGGGACGGACGGATAGGTCATCGGCGGCTACCCCTTCGCGGATACCTCGGGCGGGCGCGCGGCGACGGGGTCGTGCCCGTGGGCGGCCTCCCGCCGTGCGGCCAGCTTCGTGGACAGGCCCACGATCTCGATAAAACCGCGGGCGTGGGACTGGTCGAACGTATCGCCCTCATCGTAAGTCGCGAGGTTGAAGTCATACAACGAAGTCTGCGACTGACGTCCGGTGACGGTGGTGCGCCCGCCGTGCAGGACCATCCGGATCTCGCCGCTCACGAACCGCTGGGTGTCCTCGATAAACGCGTCGAGGGAGGACTTCAGCGGGGAGAACCACTGGCCGTCGTAAACGAGGTCCGCCCACCGGTTCTCGATCGTGGGTTTGAACCGGGCCTGTTCGCGCTCGAGCGTGAGGCGTTCGAGCTCGCGGTGCGCCTCGAGCAGTGCCATCGCCCCCGGGGCTTCATAGATTTCCCGCGACTTGATCCCGACCAGGCGGTCCTCGATGATGTCGATCCGCCCGATCCCCTGGGCGCCCGCGCGCCGGTTCATCTGCTCGATGGCTTCCAGCGGCGTGACCGGGATTCCATCAATTGCGACGGGCGTGCCCGCCTCGAACGTGATCGTCACCTCGTCGGGCAGGGGCGGGAAGGCGGGATCGTCGGTGTAGGTGTAGACGTCCTTCGTGGGCTCGGTCCACGGATCTTCCAGGTAGCCGGTCTCAACGGCCCGTCCCCACACGTTCTGGTCGACGGAGAACGGGTTGGATTTCGTCGTCTCGATCGGCAGGCGGTGGGCTTCGGCATAGTCGATCGACTTCTCGCGGGTGAGCGCAAGGTCGCGCACCGGGGACAGGCACGTGAGGTCCGGGGCGATCGAGGTGATACCGACCTCGAAGCGCACCTGGTCATTGCCCTTGCCGGTGCACCCATGTGCCACGGTCGTGGCACGGAACCGGCGCGCCGCGGCGACTAGGTGTTTGACAATCACGGGACGCGAGAGTGCCGAGACCAGCGGGTAGGCACCCTGGTAGAGGGCATTGGCGTGCAGCGCGGGCATGCAATAGTCGCGGGCGAATTCCTCGCGCGCGTCTGCCACATAGGCGTCGCGGGCACCACAGTCGAGCGCCCGTTGGCGGATAACCTCAAGGTCTTCGCCGCCTTGGCCAACGTCGACGGCGACGGCGATCACGTCTCGACCGGTGGCGTTCTTGATCCAGCCAATGGACACAGAGGTGTCCAGCCCGCCGGAAAAGGCGAGCACGATGGGGTCGGTGTTTTGGGTCGCGGTTGTCATGGGTAGTATCGAGCTTTCGTGAGTGGGGATGGTGGAGTGGGGCGGCGACTCATCGTCGTCGTCGTGCCACCACCGATGCGAGCGCCGCGGTGAAGGCGGTACGCTCCTCCTCGCTCAGCAGGTAGGACGGGGCGATCCGGATCGTTTCAGGTTCCGGATTGTTCGTGATGAACCCCTCATCAAGCAGGTCGCGGTAAATGGCGGGAGCCTCCTCGACGGAAATCCCCATGAGATAGCCGGCGCCGCGGACTTCCCGCACCCCTTCGATGGCCTCGATTTCGCGAGCCCAGGTCGCACCTGCGTGTGCGACGTGGTCGATGAGGCCGTCCCGCTCGATGATCTGAAGGACGGTGAGCGCGGCGCGACACGCGACCGGGTTCCCGCCGAAGGTGGTGCCGTGATCCCCGGCACCGAGCACGTCTGCCGCCGCACCGGCGGCAAGCATGGCGCCAATGGGGATACCACCGCCGAGGCCCTTGGCAAGAGTCACGATGTCGGGCTCCACTCCGTAACGAGTGTGGGCGAAAAAGTCGCCCGTGCGACCGACTCCGGTCTGGACCTCGTCGATGATGAGCAGCGTGCCCGTCTCTCGACTTCGTTTGCGGGCGGCCGCCACGAAGTCACGCGAGAGCGGGACGACGCCCCGCTCCCCCTGGATCACCTCGAGGATGACGGCAGACGTCTCCTCGGTAATGGCGTCATGCAGGCCCGTCATATCCTCCGGCTCGACGAAGGTCACGGGGCCGAGAAGAGGCGCGAACGGCTCACGATAAGCCGCCTTCGCTGTGATGGATAGCGCCCCCATCGTTCGGCCGTGGAAGCCCCCCTCGAGTGCGACGAAGCCGCCGCCCGGGCGGTGCTTGCGCGCGAGTTTCAGCGCGGCCTCGTTCACCTCGGTGCCGGAGTTCCCGAAGAACACCCGGGCTCCCGGCAGGTGGGCGCGCAACGCCTCGGCGAGGGCGATCTGCGGTTCGGTCGTAAAGAAGTTGGAGACGTGCCCGAGCGTGTGTAGTTGATCGGTGACGGCCGCGACGAGTTCGGGATGGCCCTGCCCGAGGCAGTTCACGGCGATCCCGCCGAGTAGGTCGAGGTATTCCTTGCCGTCCGCGTCGCGCACGGTGGATCCGGATCCGGAGACGAGCTCGGTGACGGGAGTCCCGAATACCTGCTGCATCGCGGCACCGTAGCGTTCCTGCCAGGTCATGACTGCCACCCCTGATGTACGTTGGGGCCCGGTTCGGGGTGCGTATCGATGCGCGTGCCGACGCCGGTATCCGTGAAGATCTCCAGGAGTACGGCGTGCGGCTTGCGCCCGTCGACGATGTGCGCCTCCTGGACGCCGTGTTTGATCGCGTAGAGACACGCTTCGAGCTTCGGAATCATCCCCTCGCTCATGGTGGGCAGAAGCTCTCCGACTTCCGCGAGGCTCATCCGGGGAATCAGGGAAGAGCGGTCGGGCCAGTTCCGCAAGACGCCTTCCACGTCGGTGAGCATGACGAGTTTGCGGGCATTGAGAGCCCCCGCAATTGCGGCCGCTGCCGTGTCTGCGTTGACGTTGAGGATCTGACCGTCGGCGCTCGGTGCGACGGAGGAGATCACCGGGATCCGACCGGCGTCCAGCAGATCCTGGACGGCACCCGGGTCGACATCGACGACGTCGCCCACCAGGCCAACGTCGACGGACGATCCGTCGATGACTGGCTTGTGGACCTCAGCGGTGAGGAACGTGGCGTCCTCCCCAGACAACCCGACTGCGTAGGGCTGGGAGGCGTTGATGAGGGAGACGATCTCGCGCTGGACCACGCCGGTCAGCACCATCCGGACCACGTCCATGACCTCGGGCGTGGTGACTCGCAGCCCGGCCTTGAACTCGGAGTCGATGCCGAGGCGGTTCAGCATCGCGTTGATCTGGGGTCCGCCACCGTGCACGACGACGGGTTTCAAGCCGACCTGGCGCATGAAGGTGACGTCCTTCGCGAACGCCGCTTTCAGGGCGTTGTCGGTCATGGCGTGGCCGCCGTACTTGAGGACGACGGTCGCGCCCTCGAACTCCTGAAGCCACGGCAGGGCCTCGAGGAGTACCTCGGATTTATCAACCGCGGTCAGAGTCTCGATTACTTCGTTCATGTTGAGTAGGCGCTGTTCTCTTCTACGTAGTCGTGGGTGAGGTCGTTCGTGAAGACGGTGGCCTCGGCGGCGCCCGAGGCCAGGTCGATGTCGATGGAGACGTCGTGCCCCGAGAGGTCCGGGGGCGTGGAGTCGCTGGGCGCACCGGCGGCAAAGATCACAGTGCCGTTGATCGCGACCGTGACGGAGTCGGCGTCGTAGGGGCAGGTTTCCTCGTCCAGGGTGCCGAGGGCGGCGAGGATGCGCCCCCAGTTCGGGTCCCGACCGAAGATGGCGGCCTTCACGAGGTTGGAGGAGGTGACGGCGCGCGCACCGGCTTCCGCGGCGGCCTCACTCGCGGCCCCGCGGACCCGCACGGCGATGGTGTGGGAGGCCCCTTCCGCGTCCGCGAGCATCTGGCGCACCAGGTCGGCGCAAAGGGCCGTGAGGTTCTCGGTGAACTCGGCGGGCTCCGCGCTCACGCCGCTGGCACCCGAACACAGGAGGATCACGGTGTCGTTGGTGGACTGGCAGCCGTCCGAATCCATCCGGTTGAACGTGGGCCCGACGGCGGCCGCGAGGGCCTCGCGGGCGAGGTCAGGTGTGATGACTGCGTCGGTGGTGAGGACCGAGAGCATCGTCGCCATCGCCGGATTGAGCATGCCGGCGCCCTTCGCCATGCCGCCGATCCGGTAGCCGCCCGCGCCCTCCCGCGCGGCCTGCTTATCCACGGTGTCGGTGGTCATGATCGCCTGCGCGGCGGCGTCCCCGCCGTCGTCGCTGGCTTGCCGGCAGACCTCGGGGATCGCGGTGGCGAGCAGATCCATGCGCAGGTGGGAGCCGATGAGGCCCGTTGAGCACACCATGACCTCGGAGGGCTCCGCCTCCAGGGACTGGGCGGTGAGCTCGGCCATTCGCGCCGCGTCGGCACGCCCGCGCTCCCCCGTGCAGGCATTCGCACACCCGGAGTTCAAGATGACGGCGCGCACTCGCCCACCCGCGGCCACGTCGCGCGTGAGGTAGACGGGGGCGGCAGCGAACCGGTTCGGGGTCGTGACGGCAGCTCCGACGTATTGCGGGCCATCGTTCACAACGACCGCGAGGTCGAGCGCGTTTGAGGCTTTCAGTCCCGCGGCGTAGCCCGCTGCTCGGAATCCTTGAGGATCAGTGATACTCACGCGATGGCCTCCTTCGTCAGTCCCGTCTCTTCGGGCAGACCGAAGGCGAGGTTGAGCGACTGCACGAGTCCACCCGCCGTGCCCTTCACAAGGTTGTCGATGGCGCTGACGGCGATGAGCTGGCCCGAGTGCTCATCCTTCGTGACCTGCACCGCCGCCATGTTGGAGCCCTGCACGGACTGAGTCGTCGGCCACTGGCCTTCCGGCAGGAGGCGCACAAAGGGCTCTGCGGCGTAGGCATGCTCCCAGCGTTCGCGCAGTTCACCGGCGCTCGCTTCCGTCGGTGCGGTGACGGTCGCGAGGATGCCCCGGTTCATGGGCACGAGAATGGGCGTCATCGCCAGGCGTGCTTCGTCCACCCCGGCCACGTCGAGGTTCTGCTCGACTTCGGGGATGTGGCGGTGTGTCCCTCCAACCGCATACGGAGCGGCATTTGCCTGGGCCGCGATCGCCATGAGGTGGGGTTTCATCGCTTTACCCGCACCCGTATAGCCGACCGCGAGGGTGGCGACGAGGCGCGTGAAATCAATCCGTTCGCCAAGCGCGGCCCCGGGCTGGATGGCAAGCGTGATGGCGGTGACGTTACAGCCGGGTATCGCGACCCGGGTCGCCGAACGGAGGGCATCACGCTGGGCCTGGGCGCGCTCCTCCCCCGCGTGTAGCAGTTCGGGCAGGCCGTAGGGCCAAGTCCCCATGTGGGCTGAACCGTAATAGTGCTCCCACGCCTCCCGGCTCTGGAGACGATGGTCGGCGCCTGCGTCAAACACCCGGACGTTGTCTCCCACGTGGGCGGCGATCTCCCCGGAGGCGCCGTGGGGTAAAGCGAGCACGACGGCGTCGACGTGTGCGAGCGCGGCGGGGTCCGTGGGCTCGATGAGGCGATCCGCGAGATCGTGCAGGTGGGGGTGGTGAGCCCCGAGCCTGTCCCCGGCGGAGGAATGGGCCATCAGCGCGGTGATTTCCACGTCCGGGTGCCCTGACAGGAGGCGAAGCGCCTCACCCCCAGCGGCGCCGGACGCTCCGACCACGGCGGTACGAAGAGTCATATGCATAAGGATACGCCCCAGTGAATATTTCTTCACTGGGGCGTATCAGGGTGTGGGACGCGCTAGGCGTTGAGCTCTTCCTGCTCCTTCAGTTCGCGGCCGATCTCCTTCGCCCACTCACGAACCTTGTCGAATTCTCGGTAGTCGCCCTCGGGAGCGTTGCCGAGACGCGCGACGGTGCGCTCGCGCAGCGAGAGGACACCGAGATCCAGACGGCCCTTGAATACCTCATGGTCGATCGGATTGATCGACAGGAGGACGGGGCCAACGCGGCGCGGATCCTGCACGTTGCCCTTCGGCACGCCGGCTAGGCCACAGGAGAATGTCCACAGGGGAATTTCGCGCAGGGTCTCACGGAACCGCTGCACGAAGTTTCGAGCCGATTCCATCCACTGGGTCATATAGACGGCGGAACCGAGGACGATCGCGTCGATTCCTTCGAGATCGCGCACGTCAGCCGGGTCAACCCGACGCGACTCGTGCCCGGCCGTCCGCAGCTCATCGACGATCGCGTCGCCGATCTCTGCGGTGGCGCCGTGCTGAGAGGCAATGACTACGAGTACCTTCATGACTTCAGTGTCCCTTGCAATGTGCTGGATTTTCGGTGACCTACGTCCCCCGTGTGGGTCGCCGCGCTTCGCGGGTACGTGCCCAGTTTAGTTCAGGCACGCTCCGCACGCAGCAGCGCATGCCGGCCCCTAGGCACGCAACTCGGCATTCAGACGCGCTTTTGCCCCCTTCACGACGCGGTTGCGCACGGTCGCGATATCTTCCGCGCTAAGCGTCCGGTCGGCTGCCCGGATCTTCAGCGCGACGGCGATCGAGTAGTGCCCCTCGGCAATGCCCGGTCCGCGATAAATGTCGAACACGCGCACGTCTTCATACAGCTCCTTGGCGGCCTGACGTACCACCCGTTCGACGTCCGCGGCGCGGACCGAGTCCTTCACGACGAAAGCGAAGTCCTCTTTTGCCATCGGGAATGTCGAGACGTGGGTGACCGTGTGGGCGGCGCTCGGCGCGGCATCAAACAGCGCATCGAGGTCGAGCTCGAAGGCCACGGTGCGCTCGGGCAGGCCGAGCCGCTCACAGACCTTCGGGTGGAGCTCCCCAGCGTGCCCGATACTCGCCTTGCCGGCAGACAGCACCGCACAGCGGCCCGGATGGTAGGGCGCCGTCGCATCGGAGCGGGCGGTGAGGTCGACGCCGACGGCGCGCCCGGCCACGCAGGCCAGTTCGATGGCGTCCGCCCAGTCGACATTGCGCCGATCGGCAAAGGGGCCACCCCGGGTGATCGGTCCGGCCAGAACCGCCGCCAAATGCAGGGGTTGGTCCGGCACCACGTCGGCGATCGCCTCGAGGTCCTCCTCACTCGGGCGTTGCCCCACTGGCGGAAGCGGGCTATCGGTGAGGTCCTTCGGCAGGACGACCGTATCGGCCTCCATGATCGCGAGCCGCTCGGCGCCGCGTGACACGTTACGCACCGCAACGGGCAACAGCGTAGACAGCAGGCTAGAGCGCAGGTAGGGCGCGTCCTCGGCCAGCGGGTTGGCGAGCTTGAGGCGCACGCTGCGTTCGTCGTCGTCACTCACCCCGAGGATGTCCCCGCCCGTGAATGGGAAGGACAGGACCTCGTTCAGGCCGTGTTCAGCAAGCGCACGGACGATTGCGCGACGTCGCGACTGATTCACCGTGAGTCCGCGCCCGGCCGGGGCTGCCGGCAGGATCGAAGGGATCGAATCGTAGCCCGCGATCCGCGCGACCTCCTCCACGAGGTCGCAGCCCTCGGTGAGGTCCGGGCGCCACGTGGCCGGGGTGACCCGCCACGGCGTCTGCTCCCGGTCGAGGGCACACCCCACCTCGGTGAGGATCTCAGCGATCCGGTCCTCGGATAGGTCAATGCCGGCGAGTCCCGCTACCTGGGCGGGATCGAAGGCGATCGGAGCGGGCGGCTCGACCTCGTTGAGGTCGAAAACCGCCGCGTCCGCGGTGCCACCCCCGTATTCGACGAGCAGGTCGACGACGCGCTGGGCCGCCAGCGGCGGGAGCTGCGGGTCGACACCCCGTTCGAATCGCTTCGCGGCCTCGGAAGGGATCTTGTGGCGGCGGGCGGTGCGCGCCACGCTCACCTGGTCGAAGTGGGCGGCCTCGATGAGCACATCGCGAGTCCGCTCGCTCACTTCCGTGTCGGCCCCGCCCATGACGCCGGCGAAACCGAGGATCCGCTCACCCCCCTTATCGGTAATGAGGAGGTCCTCCGGGACGACGAGGCGCTCGACGTCATCGAGCGTCGTGAAACGCTCGCCGTCGCGGCCGCGACGCACGGTGATCGGACCGTCCATGAGGGCCAGATCGTAGGCGTGCAACGGCTGGCCAAGGTCGAGCATCACGTAGTTCGTGACATCGACGGCGAGGCTGATGGGCCGCATGCCGGCCGCCGTGAGCCGCTCCGCCATCCAGGCGGGGCTCGGCGCGGACGGATCAATGCCGCGCACGATCCGCGTGACGAACCGGTCGCAGCCGACGCGGCCATGGATCGGAGCCTCGTCACGCACCTCCACCGGGTAGCCGTCCTCGGTCGGCCCGGGCGCGGTGATCGTCGTCGCAGGGTCGGTGAACGCGGCACCGGTGGCGTGGGCGTACTCGCGGGCGACGCCGCGCATCGCGAAGCAGTAGCCGCGGTCGGGCGTCACGTTGATCTCGAGGAGTTCCTCACCAAGGCCCAGCAGGGGAACCGCGGGCGTGCCGGGGGCAGGGACCTCGTCCATGCGCTCGTTCAGGACGATGATGCCGTCGTGATCTTCGCCCAGACCGAGTTCGAGGTCGGAACAGATCATGCCATCGGACCAGTGCCCATAGGTCTTGCGGGCGCTGATCGCGAAATCACCGGGCAGCACCGTGCCCGGCAGAGAGACCACGACGGAGTCGCCGACCGCGAAGTTGTGGGCCCCGCACACGATCCCGCGCGAGGGCAGGTCACTCGGCTCCTTGCCCGTGCCGGGCTCGTCGTTGTGTTCACCCACGTCGACGCGGCAGTAGTTGATGGTCTTGCCGTTCTTGTGCTTCTCCGCCTCCAGCGTGAGGACCCGGCCGACGACGAGCGGCCCGGTCACCTTCGGCGGGTGGATCTCTTCTTCTTCGAGCCCCACGGAGACGAGCGCGGCGGCCAGGGCCTCGGCGTCGAGGTCGGCGGGCACGCGCACGTGCTCGGCGAGCCAACTGATCGGGACGTACGGCATTTACACTCCCCTCCCATGCGAGGTCGGTCCGAACTGGGCGGTGAAGCGCTGATCGCCCTCCACCATGTCGCGCATGTCGTCGATGTCGTGGCGCAGCATGACGCCGCGCTCGATCCCCATGCCGAAGGCGAAGCCGGTATAGACCTCGGGGTCAATCCCGCAGGCGCGCAGCACGTTCGGGTGCACCATGCCGCAGCCGCCCCACTCGATCCAGCCGGCGCCGCCCTTCTTCGCGGGGAACCACAGGTCGAGCTCAGCGCTCGGCTCGGTGAACGGGAAGTAGGAGGGGCGAAGCCGCGTGTGCGCTTCCTCGCCGAACATCCACTTGGCGAAGTGGTCGAGCGTGCCCTTCAGGTGGGCCATCGTGAGGCCCTTATCGACGGCGAGGCCCTCCACCTGGTGGAAGACCGGCGCGTGGGTGGCGTCCAACTGGTCGGAGCGGAAGACCTTACCGGGGCAGGCCACGTAGACCGGCGGGGCCTGGTTTAGCAGGGTGCGCGCCTGCACCGGAGAGGTGTGGGTGCGCATGACGAGGTGGGAGCCGGGGGCGTCCACGAAGAACGTGTCCTGCATCTGGCGGGCCGGATGGTCCGGGCCGAAGTTCAGGGCGTCGAAGTTGTACCACTCGTGTTCGATCTCCGGGCCCTCGGCGATCTGCCAGCCCATCGAACTAAAGAAATCCGCGATGTCGTCCATCAGCAGGCCAATCGGGTGGCGAGCGCCGGCAGGGAAGCGGTTGGGCTTCACCGTGACGTCGACCGTTTCCTCGATCAGCATTCGCTCGGCGGCCTCGGCCTGCAGCGTGCTTTCGCGCTCCGCGATAGCCTTATTCACCCGCCCTCGGGCCTGACCGACCCGCTTGCCGGCCTGCGCCTTCTGGGACGGTTCGAGGTTCTTAATCTGGCGGTTGGCTCCGGCCAGGGGGGAGGCATCCGCCGCGTGGGCGAGCCGCACCTCCTTCAGCTCCGCGAGCGAACCAGCGTTCGCGATCGCGGCCAGGGCCTCGTCGACCGCCGTGGCGACGCCCGCCTCATCGAGCGGGCTCAGCGTTGTGTCAGACATGACGACCTTTCTTGACTACCATCGCGCAGTCTACCGAGTCCTGGACACCGCGCTTGTGCGCGTCCGAGGAGCGCGAACGCGAGTGAGCCTGAGGGGATTTTGCCAAGCATTCGCACTGGTCATCCGGCCCGAAACCTGGGCTGCGGCAGTGCTTACTGTGATCCGGATCCTCGCGCTCAGTGCGTTGGTGCCTGAGAAGGAAGCAGGCGGACGCGGGCACATGGCGGAATGGCCCCGCGCCCCGCCTCATTCTTGCTCGATGACCGGGTCCTCGACGGCCTCACAGACGTCTCGGGTGCTAGGTTTACGGCTGGCTCCCGACAAGTGTCACCGCATACATACAGACGGCCGCGGCAGCCGCGACGTTCAGCGACTCAGCATGACCGCGCAGCGGGACCTTCGCGAGGACGTCGCACGCGGCTCGTTGCTCAGTGCTGAGGCCGTGGGCCTCGTTGCCGAACACCCAGGCGATTCGGGGCGCGGCCAGTGCCGCGACATTCGGGAGCTCCTGTTCAGCGTGGCCGTCCGCCCCGATGAGGGTGAAACCCGCGCTGCGCAGCTGAGTGGCGGCGTCGTCGAGGTCGGCCTCGATGACCGGCAGATGGAAGACCGAGCCGACGCTCGCCCGGATGACCTTTGGATTCGTCAGTTCCACGCAGTGTGGGCCAAGGACGACGGCGTCGGCCCCCGCGGCGTCGGCGATCCGGATGAGCGTGCCGAGATTTCCGGGGTCGGAGATCTCCGGCAGGCACATGATCAGGGATCCTTCGGACGCGATGCGCACGAGCTCGGGCGCCTCCCGCAGTAGAGGCAGCGCGGCCTCGGCAGCGATGCCCTGACAATCGCGGGAGATCGCCCGCATGACCTCGGCGGTCGCGTGGGAGACGTCCAGGTGGGCGGCGACGGCGTCGTTCGCGATCTCGGCCACGTGCGGGTTCGGCGCCTCCGGGTCCGCGTAGACGCGGATCACGGTATCGCTGATGAACCGGACCGCCTCGCGGACGGCCTGCGGTCCTTCGATGAGGTAGCGGGCCCGGCGTCGACGAAACGAGCGCCCACCCAGTGCCGCGACTTTCCGGATCCGGTCGGATCGGGGATTCGCGAGCACGGGTGGGCGCTCGGAGGCGCTCACTCTAGGAGGCCTTGGGGGCGTTGACGTCCTCCGGCAGGGCGTCCTTCGCAGCCTTTACGAGGGCCTTGAACGCGGCCGGGTCGTTGACGGCAAGCTCAGCGAGCATGCGGCGGTCGACCTCGATCTCAGCCAGGTGCAGGCCCTGGATGAACCGGTTGTAGGTCATGCCCTCCGCGCGGGCCGCGGCGTTGATGCGCTGGATCCACAGGCGGCGGAAGTCACCCTTCTTGGCCTTGCGGTCGCGGTAGGAGTACACAAACGAGTGCGTGACCTGTTCCTTCGCCTTGCGGTACAGGCGGGAGCGCTGGCCGCGGTAACCCTTCGCGCGCTCGAGGGTCGTCCGACGCTTCTTGTGGGCGTTAACCGCCCGCTTCACGCGTGCCATCTAGATCTCCTTATACAAAAGTTCAGTGTCCAAGCGGTCTCGGCTACTTGCCGAGCATGCGCTTGATGGTCTTGGTTTCGGCCGGGGCAAGGACGGTGTCCTTGGACAGGCGGCGCTTACGCTTGGAGGTCTTGTGCTCCAGCAGGTGGCGCTTGTTGCGGCGCTCGTGCATGATCTTGCCGCTGCCGGTGACCCGGAAGCGCTTCTTGGCACCGGAGTGCGTCTTGTTCTTCGGCATATCCTGCGTCCTTCACGTGGGCGCCCTCGGGGGCGCTTGTGTCGTGCCCGACACCAGTGGGTGCCAGGCGGTGCGTGAGACTAGTCGTCGGCCTGCGCGGCCTCACGCTCGGCCCGCTTCGCATCGCGCCGGCGGCGCTGTTCCGAGCGGGCTTGGATCTTCTTCGCCATAGGCGCAATGACCATCGTCATGTTGCGGCCGTCCTGGCGGGGCTGCGATTCGACCGAACCGTATTCGGCGACGTCCTCAGCCAACTTCTCCAGCAACCGGATCCCCATTTCAGGGCGGGACTGCTCGCGGCCGCGGAATTGGATCATGGCCTTGACCTTGTCGCCACCCTTCAAGAAACGAATCGCGTGGCCACACTTCGTCTCGTAGTCGTGGGAGTCGATCTTTAGGCGGAAGCGAATCTCCTTCAGCTGCGTGTTCGCCTGGTTACGGCGGGCATCACGCGCCTTCATGGCGGCTTCATACTTGTACTTGCCGTAGTCCATGAGCTTGGCCACCGGGGGCCGAGCATCCGGAGCGACCTCGACGAGGTCGAGATTGACCTCCTCGGCGAGTTTCATCGCCGCGTCGACGCGCACGACACCGACCTGCTCGCCGTCAGGTCCGATGAGTCGGACCTCCGGGACGCGGATCCGATCGTTAATGCGTGGCTCGTTGATGTTTGTGCTCCTCGTTACTCGCGGGTGTTCCGCCACGAGAAAGGCCCCCGCGGCGGGGTGCGCACGGAGGCCTACATCAACGACGTCACGTATGTCGGTGACTCGTATGACCCGATCCCTGTCCGGCTATTGGCCGAGTCGGTACCTGGGTGGGAAGCAGGCTTCCGCTTTGCTCTGATGGCCGAAGCCATCTACCAGCGCTCTACTTTACCAGATGCGGCGCTCGACGCTAGGGCTGTCTCGTGTGGCATGCGCCTCTCGCGTGCCTAGACGCGCCGGTGTTGGTGGTTGGGTGGGGGCTCATGTGGGCGGTTCGCTATCCGGGTCGGCTATCAGAATGTGGT